>JBDHSS010000044.1:0-14592 GCA_039808205.1 Paracoccaceae bacterium
GCGTCGCGCCGCGCCGCGGCCTCGGCGAGCGCCTGCGCCGCGGCGCGCGCCTTGACCGGGCCGAAGCCGCGGATCTCCAGCGGCAGGCTCGCGAGCGCGATGGCGGCGTCGCGGGTGGCCGGGCTCCAGCCGGCGGCAACGGTGTCCATGTCGGCTTCATACTCCGCAATCAGCGCCCGCTCCATCCGTCGCTCGGCGGTGCGGCCGAACGGATCGAGGGGCGTGCCGCGCAGACGGCGGAAGTGCCGGAGCAGGCGGAACGCGGAGAGCATCCACGGGCCGAACTCGCGCTTCGCGGGCTCGCCGTCCGGTCCGGGCTTGGCGAGGAACGGCGGCGCGAGGTGGAAGCGCATGGCGCGCACGTCGGTGAACTGGGCGGCCACCGCCTTCTCCAGCGTCTCGGCGTGCAGACGGGCGACCTCGTATTCGTCCTTGTAGGCCAGCAGCTTGTGGTAGCCGCGCGCGACGGCGAGGCCGAGGTCGGGATCGAGGCGGGCGGCGGCCTCGACCCGCGCGCGGTAGCGGCGGGCGAGGCGGCGTCCCTGATAGGCGACGAGATGCGCGGCGCGGCGCTCGACCAGCGACGCGAGATCGTCAGGCACCGCCGACGGCGGCGCCAGCGCCGCGACGGCCGCGGCCGGATCGGCGATCGCCCAGCGGCCGATCTCGAACGCGCGCTGGTTGCCCTCGACCCGCTCGCCGTTGATCGCGATGGCGCGCAGCAACGCCTCGCGCGACACCGGCACCAGCCCCGCCTGCCAGGCGGCGCCGAGCATCAGCACGTTGGCGAAGATCGCGTCGCCGAGCAGCGCCTCGGCCAGCCGCGTGGCGTCGAGCGCGGCGAGCGCGTCGTCGCCGAGCCGCGCGCGCAGCGCCAGCGACAGCCGGTCGGTCGGCAGCTGGAAGTTGCGGTCGCGGGTGAAGTCGCCGGTGACGATCTCGTGGGTGTTGACGATGGCCCGAGTGCGGCCGCGGGCGAGGAGCCCGAGCGTCTTGGCGCCGGCGGCGACGACGAGATCGCCGCCGATCAGCGCGTCGGCCTCACCGACGGCGACGCGGATCGCGGTGATGTCGGAGGGCCGTTCGGCGAGGCGCACGTGGATGTGCACGGCGCCACCCTTCTGGGCAAGGCCGGCCATCTCCATCTCGCCCGCCCCCTTGCCCTCGAGGTGCGCGGCCATGGCAAGGAGCGCGCCGACGGTGACGACACCGGTGCCGCCGACGCCGGTGACGACGATGTTCCAGGTGCCGCGGATCGCCGGCAGCGTCGGCTCGGGCAGCTCGGGCAGCGTCAGCTCGGCCGGCGCGGGCTTCCTGACCTTGGCGCCCTCGAGCGTGACGAAGCTCGGGCAGAAGCCGTCGAGGCAGGAGAAGTCCTTGTTGCACGACGACTGGTCGATGGCGCGCTTGCGGCCGAGGTCGGTCTCGAGCGGCACCACCGAGACGCAGTTCGACTTGACGCCGCAGTCGCCGCAGCCTTCGCAGACGTCGGGGTTGATGAAGACGCGCACGTCGGGATCGGGGAACTGCCCGCGCTTGCGGCGGCGGCGCTTCTCGGCGGCGCAGGTCTGAATGTAGAGGATGGCCGAGACGCCGGACACCGTCTCGATCTCGCGCTGGACCGCGTCGAGCTCGGCGCGCGGGCGCATCGGGATCGGGAACGACGCGGGGTCGACCGCCTCCTTCGGGTCATAGACCCCGACGACGGTCCTCACGCCCATGGCCAGGAGCTCGTGCGCGATCCGCTGCGGCGAGAGCCCGCCGTCGTTGGGCTGGCCGCCGGTCATCGCCACCGCGTCGTTGTAGAGGATCTTGTAGGTGATGTTCACGCCGGCGGCGAGGGCGGCGCGGATCGCGAGAATCCCCGAGTGGTTGTAGGTGCCATCGCCGAGGTTCTGGAACACGTGCGCGCGCGTTGAGAACGGCGCCTCGCCGATCCAGTTCGCGCCCTCGCCCCCCATGTGGGTGAAGCCCTCGGTCGCGCGGTCCATCCACTGCACCATGTAGTGGCAGCCGATGCCGGCATAGGCGCGCGCGCCCTCCGGCACGCGGGTCGAGGTGTTGTGCGGGCAGCCCGAGCAGAACCAGGGCTTCCTGAACGCGATCTCCTCGGTGTTGTCGGCGCGGACCGCCTCGTCGAGGCGGGCGCGGGCGGCAGTCAGCCGCTCGGTTTCCACCCCGTCGTGCGCGAGCAGCGTTCCGAGGGTGCGGGCGACCTTGACCGGGTCGAGCGCCTGCTTGACCGAGAAGATCGCCTCCCCCGCCTCGTTCTTCCAGCCGGTCACTCGCCGGCCGCGGCGATCGTCGAAGATCGCCTCCTTGATCTCGACCTCGACGAGCTTGCGCTTCTCCTCGGCGACGATGATGTGCTCGAGGTCGTGCGCCCACTCGCGGAAGCTCGCGACGTCGAGCGGCCAGACCATGCCGACCTTGTAGGTGGTGATGCCGAGCCGGCGGCACTCGGCGTCATCGAGCCCGAGCAGGTCGAGCGCGTGCGCGGTGTCGAGCCAGGACTTGCCGCAGGAGACGATGCCGATCCGTGCCGATGCGTCGCCGTGCACGCGGCGGTCGATGCGGTTCGCCCGCGCGAAGGCTTCGGCCGCGAAGCGCTTGGTGTCGTGCATCCGCGCTTCCTGTGCGATGGGCGTGTCGCCGCGGCGGATGTTGAGGCCGCCCGCGGGCAGCACGAAGTCGGCGGGCAAAGCGATCTTCAGCCGGTGCGGGTCGCCGTCGACCACCTCGGTGACCTCGATCGTGTCCTTCACGCACTTGAGCCCGACCCAGGCCCCGGTGTAGCGCGACATCGCCCAGCCGAGGAGGCCGTAGTCGAGCACCTCCTGCACGCCCGCCGGCGACAGGATCGGCATCATCGCGTCGACCAGCGCGAACTCGGAGTGATGCAGCGTCGTCGAGCTCTCGCCGGTGTGGTCGTCGCCCATGCAGGCGACGACCCCGCCGTACTCGGCGGTTCCGGCCAGGTTGGCGTGGCGGAAGACGTCGCCGCAGCGGTCGACGCCCGGGCCCTTGCCGTACCAGAGCCCGAAGACGCCCTGCACGCGGCCCTCGCCGTGCAGGTTGATCTGCTGGCTGCCCCAGAGGGCGGTCGCGGCGAGATCCTCGTTGAGCCCGGGCTGGAAGCGGACGTCGGCCGCAGCCAGCGCCGAGCCGGCCTTCCACATCGCGAGGTCGATGCCGCCGAGCGGCGAGCCGCGGTAGCCGGTCGCGAAGCCCGCGGTGACGAGGCCCGCGGCCTCGTCGCGCGCCTTCTGCATCAGGAGCAGGCGGACCAGCGCCTGCACGCCGCTGAGGAGCACGTGGCGCTTGCCAAGATCGAAGCGATCGGCGAGCGAGACATCGTGAACGGACATGCCACCTCCCGGTCGCGAGCACGACCTTCGTCTCAAGTATAACGCCGAAAAGCCGGAAAACGAGCCGCTTTCTCGTGTAGGGCCGCGGCTTTCGCGACGGGATCGGAAATGTCGCGCGAAACGCGAAGTTTCCGGCCCGATGTCGAAAGCATCGCCCTTGCAGAAATTTGTGGTAAGGGCGGGGCGCCGCGCGACGGGGCGCGGCCGGGGCCCTTCGCGGGCAAAGGGACAAGATGGACTGGGACAAGCTGCGAATCTTCCATGCGGTGGCCGACGCGGGCAGCCTGACGCATGCCGGCGATACGCTGCACCTAAGCCAGTCGGCGGTCAGCCGGCAGATCCGCGCGCTGGAGGAAAGCCTCAACACCACGCTCTTCCGCCGCCATGCGCGCGGCCTGCTGCTCACCGAGCAGGGCGAGCTCCTGTTCGACGCGACGCGGACGATGACCAAGCGGCTCGAGGCGACGGCGGCGCGGATCCGCGACTCCGAGGACGAGGTGCATGGCGAGCTGCGGGTGACGACGACGATGGGCTTTGGCACGCTGTGGCTGGCGCCGCGGCTGTCGCGGCTGTTCGAGCGCTACCCGAACCTGAAGATCGACCTGATGCTCGAGGAGCGGATCCTCGATCTCTCGATGCGCGAGGCCGACGTGGCGATCCGGCTCAAGGAGCCGAGCCAGGCCGAGCTGATCCGCCGCCGGCTGATGGAGGTGCGCATCCGCCTCTATGCGAGCAAGAGCTACGTCGAGAAGTACGGCCTGCCGCGCACGGTGGCCGAGCTTGCCGGGCACCGGCTCATCACCCAGAGCCCGCAGTCGCCGCAGGTGCGCGCGGGCGCCGACTTCGTGCAGCCGTTCCTCGCCAACGCGCCGATGTCGTCGCTGACCGTGAACAATTACTTCGGCATCCTGCAGGCGGTGATCCAGGGCCTCGGCATCGGATCGCTGCCGGACTACCTGACCGGCGACTTCCCGAGCCTCGTGCACATCCTGCCCGAGGAGAAGAGCGCGTCGATTCCGACCTATCTCGCCTATGTCGAGGAACTGCGACATTCCAAGCGGGTATGCGCGTTTCGTGATTTCATCATCGAGGAGATCAGCGCGTTCCGACGCGAGGGCGAGGGCGGTGAGCGCTGGCCGGTGAGCTATGCGTCCCCGCCATAACCGCCATGCACAACATTTGAGCATCAACCCTTGCCGAAACCGGGCCGCGCGGCTATATTACAACTCGAAGTTGGGTACGCGCGATGCGCTTGCCGGCTTCAACCTCCCTGTTGGACTTGGGCCGAGCTGACGCTCGGCCTCTTTTTTTGTGTCCACGCTTCCCGAGGCAGCGCGAAAGCGCTTGCCGAGGCTTTCGCTCCGGCAGCGGCCACCCTAAAAGCGGCGCACCCGTCCCTTCGCGCCCCGGAGCCGCCATGTCCGACGCCGTCCTCGCCCGCGAGCCCGAGATCACCGACGCGCTGGTGGCGGCGCACGGCCTCAAGCCTGACGAGTACGCCCGCATCCTCGCACTCCTCGGGCGCGAGCCGACGCTGACCGAGCTCGGGATCTTCTCGGCGATGTGGAACGAGCACTGCTCCTACAAGTCGTCGAAGCGGTGGCTCAGGACGCTGCCGACCACGGGCCCGCAGGTGATCTGCGGCCCGGGCGAGAACGCGGGCGTCGTCGACATCGGCGACGGCCCCGACGGCCGAAAGCAGGCCCTGGTCTTCAAGATGGAGAGCCACAACCATCCCTCCTACATCGAGCCCTACCAGGGGGCGGCGACCGGCGTTGGCGGCATCCTGCGTGACGTCTTCACCATGGGCGCGCGGCCGATCGCGGCGATGAACGCGCTGTCGTTCGGCGAGCCGTCGCACCCCAGGACCCGCGCTCTGGTCAACGGCGTCGTCGCCGGGATCGGCGGCTACGGCAACGCCTTCGGCGTGCCGACGATCGGCGGCGAGCTGCGCTTCCATGCCGCCTACAACGGCAACTGCCTCGTCAACGCCTTCGCCGCCGGCCTCGCGGACGCCGACGCGATCTTCTATTCCGCCGCGAGCGGCGTCGGGATGCCGGTCGTCTACCTCGGCGCCAAGACCGGCCGCGACGGCGTCGGCGGCGCGACGATGGCCTCGGCCGAGTTCGACGACACCATCGAGGAGAAGCGCCCGACGGTGCAGGTCGGCGATCCCTTCACCGAGAAGCGGCTGATGGAGGCCTGCCTCGAGCTCATGGCCTCGGGCGCGGTGATCTCGATCCAGGACATGGGCGCGGCCGGCCTCACCTGCTCGGCGGTGGAGATGGGCGACAAGGGCGACCTCGGCATCGAGCTCGACCTCGACCGCGTGCCGGTGCGCGAGACCCACATGACCGCCTACGAGATGATGCTGTCCGAGAGCCAGGAGCGGATGCTCATGGTGCTCCGGCCCGAGAAGGAGGCCGAGGCGAAGGCGATCTTCGACAAGTGGGACCTCGATTTCGCCGTGGTGGGGCGGACGATCCGCGACGACCGCTTCCGGGTGCGGCTCGGCGGCGAGCTGAAGGCCGACCTGCCGCTCAAGGCGCTGTCGGGCGCGGCGCCGGAATATGATCGGCCGTGGCTGCCGACGCCGCCGCCACCGCCGGTCGGCGAGGTGCCGGCGGTCGACGCGGCCGCGGCGCTCCTGGCACTTCTCGGCAGCCCGAACTACTGCAGCCGACGCTGGGTCTGGCAGCAGTACGACCAGATGGTAATGGCCGACACCGTGGTGGTGCCGGGCTCGGATGCGGGCGTGGTGCGGGTGCACGGCACGACGAAGGCGATCGCCTTCACGTCGGACGTGACGCCGCGCTACGCCCGCGCCAACCCCGAACGCGGCGGGATGCAGGCGGTGGCCGAGGCTTACCGCAACCTCTCGGCGACCGGGGCGCGGCCGCTGGCGGCAACCGACAACCTCAACTTCGGCAACCCGGAGAAGCCCGAGATCATGGGCCAGCTCGTCGGCTGCATCGGCGGCATCGCCGCGGCCTGCGCCGCGCTCGACATGCCGATCGTCTCGGGCAATGTCAGCCTCTACAACGAGACCGACGGGCGGGCGATCCTGCCGACGCCGACGATCGGCGCGGTCGGGCTGCTCGCGTCGCTCGACGCGCGGATCGGCGTCGCGCCGGCCGCGGGCGACGTGCTGCTGCTCCTTGGCGAGACCGCAGGCCACCTCGGGCAATCGGCGCTTCTCGCCGAGCTCTGGGGCCGCGAGGACGGCGACGCGCCGCCGGTCGACCTCGCGGCCGAGCGCGCCGCGGGCGAGTTCGTGCGCGCGGCGAAGGCCGAGGGGCTGATCGCCGCGGCGCACGATCTCTCCGACGGCGGGCTGGCGGTGGCGGCGGCGGAGATGGCGCTCGCCGCCGGCGTCGGCGTCGACCTGCTTCCGGGCGAGGATCTCGCCGATACGGCCTGGTTCTTCGGCGAGGACCAGGGCCGCTATCTTCTCGCCTGCCGCGCGGAGCTCGTCGACCGGCTGCTGGCGCGCGCGATCGAGGCGGCCGTGCGGCTCCGGGTGGTGGGCGCGGCCGGCGGCGACGCGGTGCGGCTCGGCGAGGCGGCGGTGCCGTTCGCCGAATTGCAGACCGCGCACGAGGCCGGGCTCGCGCGGCTCTTCGACTGAGGCTCGTGAGCCTTCGACCCTTGCAGCCGCCGGGGGCGAACTCTAGATTTCCCGCAGTCGAAAACGGTTCGGAGGCAAGACCGCCGGTGGCGATGGAAGCAGCGGAGATCGAGCGCCTGATCCGGGAGGCATTCCCCCAGGCTCTCGTGGAGATCACGGATCTTGCCGGGGACGGCAACCACTACGCCGCGACCGTCGAGGCGGAGGAATTTCGCGGCCTGAACCGCGTGAAGCAGCACCAGATGGTCTATGCTGCACTGAAGGGCAAGATGGAGGGGTCGCGAGGCGAGCTGCACGCGCTGGCGCTGACGACCCGAGCACCGGAGTAGGAAGACATGGCCGATACGGTCGACGATCGGGCGCACGAGGCGATCCGCAAGAACATCACCGAGAACGACGTGGTGCTGTTCATGAAGGGCACGGCGGGGGCGCCGCAGTGCGGCTTCTCCAGCCGGGTGGCCGGCGTTCTCAACTACATGGGCGTCGCCTACAAGGACGTGAACGTGCTGGCCGACGAGGGCATCCGCGACGGCATCAAGTCGTTTTCGGACTGGCCGACGATCCCGCAGCTCTACGTGAAGGGCGAGTTCGTCGGCGGCTGCGACATCGTGACCGAGATGACGCTGTCGGGCGAGCTCGACACGCTGCTCGACGAGAACGGCATCGCCTACGACAAGACCGCGGCGGAGAAGATCCGCGAGGCGAACCGCTAAGGGACGGGGTTCTAGCGCGAAAGACAGACCCGACGCTTTCCGCGATCGCCTGTCCGCACGACGGTGCCGTTCCTGACGGATTTGGCGAGTGACAAATCCGTCCGCATCCGCCCTGCGGAGGGCGGACGCGGACGGATTACCACCGTCGACGGCGCGTCACTCCTCTTCGCCTCCGCGCGTCCCGCGCTCCACCGAACGGCCCGGCGAACGCATGCGTTCGCTCGTCGGGCCCTGACTCGCTCCGGCCTGCGGCCGGAGCTTCGCTCGTGGCGCCGCTCGCCGCCGTTTCAGCTCCCCTCCCCGACCGCCTGCTCGGCGGCGCGGATCAGCGCCTGGCGTTCGGCGGTGAGCTCGCCGATCGGCGGGCCCCGGAAGCGGCGCTTCTCGAAGGCGAACCAGACGACGGCGGTCAGAATGAAGAAGCCGACGGTGATGTAGAGCGCCCACTGGTTCGGCGGCTGGATGCCGATCACGAAGATCAGGATCATCGACAGGATCGACAGGATCGCGAACAGGGTGAACACCCCGCGCCCCATGTCCCACGGCCCCATCTTGTCCCACTTCGGCGTGCCCCAGGCGAGAAGCCCGAGGGTGATCGGGAAGGTGAAGGAGATGAAGAGGAAGATCACCGTGCACGAGACGACGATGGTGTAGGCCGAGGTGCCGGCGACCGAGACGAGCGAGGAGCCCCAGACGAAGAGCACCGACAGGATCGCCGCGGTCCAGATCGCCGCCACCGGCGTCCGGTAGGTCGGGCTGACCCGCGCGAGCGCCCTCGAGCCCGGCAGGCCGCCGTCGCGCGCGAAGGCGAAGATCATCCGCGACGCCGAGGTGACGGTCGCGAGCCCGCAGAGCAGCTGCGCCACCAGGACAACGAGGTAGACAAGCCACTTCACCCCCGACCAGACCTGCTGGTCGAACGCCCAGAAGAAGACGTTCCAGCCCTGCGCCGCGGCCGCGTCCATGTCGGGGATCATCAGCACGAAGGCGGCAAGGAACAGATAGCCGAAGAGGGCGGACCAGACGACCGACATCACCATGGCCCGCGGCACCGAGTGCGCGGCCTTGATCGTCTCCTCGGAGGTGTGCGCCGAGGCGTCGTACCCGGTGATGGTGTAGATCGGCAAGAGCAGGCCGAGCGCGAAGACCCAGCCGTTCGAGACCGCGGGCCAGACGTTGCCGCCCGTCTCGCCCGAGTAGTTCCTGAAGGTGAAGAGCCGGGAGACGTCCCAGCGGTCGGCGGCGGCTAGACAGACGACCGCGATCAGGATCGAGCCGCCGAAGATCAACCAGCCGGAGAAGTCGGTCAGCCGCGCGGTCAGCCGGATCCCCATGTGGTTGATGAGTGCCTGGGCGCCGGTGATGATGACGAGGAAGATCGTCTGCGTGGTGATCGTGTTCGCGATGCCGAGCGCGGCGCCGAAGGTCCCCATGAAGAAGGTCCAGGTGCCGACGTTGATCGCGCCGAGCACGGTGATGAGCCCGAGAAGGTTGAGCCAGGCCGTGACCCAGCCGGTGCCGCGGTTGCCGAGAATCGAGCCCCAGTGATAGAGGCCGCCCGCCGTCGGATAGGCCGAGCTGATCTGGCTCATCGCAACTGCGAAGACGAGGCTCACGAAGCAGCCGACCAGCCAGCCGAGGCCGACGCCGATCCCGCCCGCCCCCGAGGTCGCCTGCGCCAGCGAGTTGATGCCGCCCGAAAGGATGCAGATGATCGAGAAGGAAATGGCGAAGTTCGAGAACCGGCTGAGGTTGCGCTGCAGCTCCTGGGCATAGCCCATGCCGTGCAGCACCTTCATGTCCTCATGCCGGTCGTGATCGGTGTAGTGATCGGTCATCCGTCCTCACCCCGAGTCGCTCCCGTTCCCAGTAGGAATGCACCGCGCCCGCCGGTCAACACCGTGTCGCGCCCGGCGCCCCGCCCGCGCACCGCTTGCCGTACGGGCGATCACATCCCGGCGCGTCGGCGTCGCGGCGCTGGCGCGCGGCCCGGAACCGCCTATATTCGCGGCATGTTCGCCAACCTGATCCGCCACCTCGCCACGCCGCCGCGCCGCCCGCTGCCCCCCGACGAGAGCCGGGTGGCGCTGGCCGCGCTCATGGTCCGCATCTCGCGCAGCGATGGCAGCTACAGCGCGCTCGAGCGGCGGCGCATCGATGCGACGCTGATGCGCCAGTACCGGCTCGATCCGGCCGGCGCCGCGGCGCTGCGCGCCGAGGCCGAGCGGCTCGAGGAAGCGGCGCAAGACACGGTGCAGTTCACTCGCCTGGTCAAGGAGGCGGTGCCCTACGAGGAGCGCGAGGGCATCGTCGAGGCGCTCTGGCGCGTGTCGGCCGCCGACGGCATCAACGCGGACGAGCACGGGCTGATGCGGCTCGTCGCAAACCTCCTCGGCGTCTCCGACGTCGACTCGGGCCTCGCGCGGCAGCGCGCGCTCGCCGGCGAGAGCTGAGCCCCGCGCGCGGCGATGCGGTGAGGCGACTGCACGCTTCGGTTGCATTTCGCCCCGCAACCGCTAGAGTTTGTTAAGGCACCTCGAGAACGCTGGCCAAGGCGTCACAGGCGATTCCTTCGGGGCGACGATGAAGCGTGTTCCGATCCTGCGATTGACGGCCGCGACACCGCTTGCCGCGGTTGCGCTGGTGCTGGCGGGCGCGTCCGCCGCGCTCGCGCAGACCGCCGTCCTGCCCGCGCCCCTCGTCACCGACCCCGACGTGCCGGTCGCGCCCGCCACGCCGGGCGACCGGCCGAGCGTGGTGATGACGGTGCGCGGCGGCATCACCGTCAGCCCGTCCTACTTCGGCTCCGACGACTATCGCCTCGGCCCCGACGCCGCGGTGCGCTTCGACTTCGTGCACCTGCCGGGCGGCTTCGAGTGGGGCTCGGCCGGACCCGGCGCCGCCGGCACCCGCTCGGGCTGGGACATCCGCGGCTCCGCGCGCTACGTCGGCGGCCGCGACACCGGCATCGCCGGGCTCGACGACGTCGACACAACTTTCGAGGCGGGCTTCGGCCTCGGCTACGAGCAGCGCAACTACCGCGTGTTCACCGACGTGCGCTACGGCGTCGTCGGCACCAACGCCTGGACCGGCGAGATCGGCGCCGACGGCATCGCCCGGCCGCTCGACGGCCTCGTCGTCTCGTTCGGCCCGCGCCTGGCCTTCGGCGACGACCGCTTCGCCAGCACCTACTTCGGCGTGACGCCGACCGAGGCCGCCGCCTCCGGCCTGCCCGCCTACTCGGCCGAGGGCGGGCTCTACTCGGCCGGCGTCGAGGTCGGTGCCCGCTACATGGTCGGCACCCGCTGGGGCGTCGAGGGCGCCGCGAGCTGGAACCGCCTGGTGAACAGCGCCGGCGACTCGCCGATCCCGAAGGCCGGCTCCGAGGACCAGTACCAGCTCCGCCTCGGCATTACCCGCAGCATCAGCCTGGATTTCTGAGCCGGCGGGCGAGAAGTCTCACCCCCCGCCAGATCTCCGCACCAACGACCGAAGCTCCGCCCGCAGGCCGGAGCGAGTCCCGGCCCCACGGGCGAACGCATGCGTTCGGATGCGTAAGCGCATCCGCCCTGAGGGGTCGATTGCGGACGGATTTGTCAAGGCCAAATCCGTCGGCGACGCCATCGTGCTTGACTGGGAACAGTCAGCCCCGTCGCTCCGCCAGCGCCTCCGCCAGCAGCGCCCGCACCGGCTCCAGCCCCACATTCCGCGCGACGAACGCGTCGCCGATGTCGCGCGCCAGCACGAAGGCGATGCGCCCGTCGCGCACCTTCTTGTCCTGCGCCATCAGCCCGACCAGCACCTCGGCGTCGGGCAGCTCGCCCGGCACGTCCGCCAGCCGCCGCTTCATCCCCATGGCGTCGAGATGCGCCGCCACGCGGCTCGGCGCCTCCTGCGGGCAGAGCCCGAGCCGGGCGGAGAGCTCGAAGGCCAGCACGCAGCCGATCGCCACCCCCTCGCCGTGCAGCAGCCGGTCGGAATAGCCGGTCGCCGCCTCGAGCGCGTGACCGAAGGTATGGCCGAGGTTGAGGAGCGCGCGATCGCCCTCCTCGGTCTCGTCGCGAGCGACGATCTCCGCCTTCATCGCGCACGACCGCCGCACCGCGTGCACGCGCGCCGCCGCGTCGCCCCGCGCCAGCGCCGGACCGTGCGCCTCGAGCCAGCGGAAGAACTCCGCGTCGCCGAGCAGCCCGTACTTCACCACCTCGCCGTAGCCCGCGAGAAGGTCGCGCGACGCCAGCGTGTCGAGCAGCCCGGTGTCGGCCAGCACCAGCCGCGGCTGGTGGAAGGCGCCGATCAGGTTCTTGCCCTGCGCCGAGTTGATCCCGGTCTTGCCGCCGACCGAGCTGTCGACCTGCGCGAGCAGCGTCGTCGGCACCTGCACGAAGCGCACGCCGCGCCGGAGGATTGCCGCGGCGAAGCCGGCGAGGTCGCCGATGACCCCGCCGCCGAAGGCGATCACCACGTCGTCGCGGCCGACCTTCTCGCCGATCAGCCACTCGACCGCCCGCTCGAGCGAGGCCCAGCTCTTGGTCGCCTCGCCCGGCTCGAGCGCCAGCATGCCCGCGGTGATGCCGGCCGCCGCGAGGCTCGCCTTAAGCGCGGGGCCGTGCAGCGCCGTGACCCGCGTCTCGGTCAGCACCGCCACCCGCGGGCGGCGCAGCAGGGGCGCGATCGCCGCCCCGGCACCCGCAAGGACGCCCGCGCCGATGCGGATGTCGTAGGCGCGCTCGCCCAGGGGCACGTGCACCGTCTCGATCCTGTTCACACCGCCTCCCGGAATGTCGCGAGCCCCTCGGGCCGCGTGCGGTCGCGGGCGCGCACCGCGTCGACGATCACCCGTGCCATCGCCTCGTGGCTGGCGCCGCGGCGACTGTCGACGATCACGTCGGCCTCGGCATAGATCGGCGAGCGCCGCCGGTCGAGGTCGGCGAGCACGCCCTTCGGGTCCGCGGTCTGCAGGAGCGGTCGCCCCGGCCGGTCGCGCACCCGGTCCCAGAGCAGATCGAGATCCGCCCGGATCCACACCGACGTCGCGTGCGCCTTGATCTCGGCGCGGGTGCGCGGCTCGACGAAGGCGCCGCCGCCGGTCGCGAGCACCCGGGGATGCTCGCTGAGGAGCCGCGCGATCACCCGCCGCTCGCCGTCGCGAAACGCGGGCTCGCCCAGCGAGGCGAAGATCTCCGGGATCGACATGCCGGCCGCCTCGACGATCTCCGCGTCGGAATCGGTGAAGGGAACCCCGAGGAGTGCCGCGAGCCGCTTGCCGACGCTGGTCTTGCCCGCCCCCATCAGCCCGACCAGCACCAGCGTCCGGTTGAGCTGCGGCGGCGCGCGGACGTCCTCGGGCATCGATGGCAATCGTTCGATCATCGCAATTGCCGTGCCGCCGCGCCCAAGCTAGAATCGCGCCGCAGGCGATTGCGGCGGAACCGAACCCCGTGATTGACGAGTTCACAACGCGGCGTCAAGCCGGGACAGGCCAGAGCAGGGACCATGCGCATCCTCGGCAGGACGATCCTCTACGTTATCCTTGTCGCCATCGTCGGCCTGGTCGGCTTTGCGATTTTCTCCGACCTGCCGGCGCCGCAGCACGCCGTCGAGCTGCCGGTCCAGCCGAAGTGACCCGCCGGCCGGCCCGGATCGCCGGCCTCGCCCTCGGCGCGCTGACGGTACTCGCCGCGCCCGGCCTCGCGGACCAGCCGCGCAGCGCCATCCCGTGGCTGTCGCAGAGCATCGAGGCCCCTGCTCCGCCGCCCGCCGCTCCGGCCCCGGCCCCCACGACCCCGCCGCCCCTCGCCGGCGAGGACGCGATCACCGTGACGCCGCTGGCCGCGGTCGACCGCGACGCGATAGGCCTGCTGCCGCCGGAGCGCACCGGCTTCGCCCGGACCCTCTGGGGCACGCAGACCGTCGACGAGGTTGTCGCCCAGATCCTCGCCGCGCCCGGCGAGGGCGTGCCCGAGACGATCGCGCTCTTCCGCCGCATCCTCCTCGCCGAGGCCGACGTGCCGCAGGGTGCGGACCCGGCCGCGCGCGTCCTCGTCGCTCGGCTCGACCGCCTGCTCGCCATCGGCGCGCTCGAGGCGGTCGAGGCGCTGATCGAGGCGGCGGGCCCGGAGACCCCCGACCTCTTCCGCCGCTGGTTCGACGCGAGCCTGCTGCTCGACCGCGCCGCCGAGCCGTGCGCCGCCTTGCGGCAGAACCCCGCGCTGTCGCCGACGCTGCCGGCGCGGGTGTTCTGCCTCGCGCGCGGCGGCGACTGGAACGCCGCCGAGATCACCCTGACGCTCGGCGAGCAGCTCGGCCAGATCTCGGGCGAGCAGCAGGCGCTTCTCGCCCGCTTCCTCGACCCCGAGCTCTTCGAGGACGCCGAGGAGCCGCCGATCCCCGAGCCGCTGACGCCGCTCGACTTCCTGATGCGCGAGGCGGTCGGGCTGCCGCGCCCGCCCGGGCCGCTGCCCGACGCCTTCCTGGTGCAGGATCTCACCGAGCACACGCCGATGCGCATGCGCATCGAGGCGGCCGAGCGGCTGGTGCTCTCGGGCGCGATCGACGAGGGCCCGCTCTTCGACGCCTACCGCGCCGGCGCGCCGGCCGCGTCGGGGGGAGTCTGGGACCGCGCCCGCGCGGTGCAGGCGCTCGACGCGGCGTTCGGCGCCCCGGACGCCGGCGTCGCCGCGCCGCTCGCCGCCGCCGATGCCGCCCTCGCCGCCCGCGGCCAGCGCGTCGGCCTCGCCCGCGCCTATGCCGACCGGCTGGCCGCGCTCGACCCGGCCGCCTTGCCCGCGGCCGACCGCCACCGCCTCGCGAGCCTGCTGCTCCTCGCCGACCGCACCGCCGCCGCGCGCGCCGCGGCCGGCGACGATGCCGCGCTGGCGCC
>JBDHSS010000045.1:0-14266 GCA_039808205.1 Paracoccaceae bacterium
CTCCGGCGCCTGGACTTCGGCGAGCGCGATGCCGGGCGCCGTCGCGGCCAGCGCGCTGCCCGCGCCCATCGCGGTCAGGAGCGTCCGGCGATCGAGCCCGCCGGTCATCGCGACAGCGACGCCGTCGCGACCCGCTCGGTCCGCGCCTGGCGGATCAGCCCGAGGATCTCGCGCGCCGCCTGCGGGATGTTGGTGCCGGGGCCGAAGATCGCCGCCACCCCCGACCGCTTCAGGAAGTCGTAGTCCTGCTGCGGGATCACGCCGCCACAGATCACCAGGATGTCGCCTGCGCCCTGCGCCTTCAGCGCCTCGACGAGCTTCGGCGCCAGCGTCTTGTGGCCCGCCGCCTGCGACGAGATCCCGACCACGTGCACGTCGTTGTCGATCGCGTCCTGCGCCGCCTCCTCCGGCGTCTGGAACAATGGCCCCACGTCCACGTCGAAGCCGATGTCGGCGAAGGCGGTGGCGATCACCTTGGCGCCGCGGTCGTGCCCGTCCTGCCCCATCTTCACCACCAGGAGCCGCGGGCGCCGACCCTCCGCCTCGGCGAACGCCTCGACGTCGTGCTGGATCGCGGCAAAGCCCGCGTCGCCCTCGTAGGCCGCGCCATAGACGCCGGCCAGCGTCTTCACCTCGGCGCGGTGCCGCCCGAACACCTTTTCCATCGCGTCCGAAATCTCCCCCACGCTCGCCCGCGCCCGCGCCGCATCGACCGCCGCCGCCAGCAGGTTACCGCCGTCGCGCGCCACGCGCTCCACCTCGGCCAGCGCCGCGGCGCAGGCGCCCGCATCGCGCGTCGCGCGGATCCGCTCGAGCCGCGCGATCTGGCTGTCGCGCACCTTGACGTTGTCGACGTCGAGGATGTCGATCGGCTCCTGCTCGGCCAGCCGGTACTTGTTGACCCCGACGATCACCTCCTCGCCGCGGTCGATCGCCGCCTGCCGCCGGGCCGCGGACTCCTCGATCCGGAGCTTCGGCATGCCGCTCGCCACCGCCTTGGTCATGCCGCCGAGCGCGTCGACCTCCTCGATCAGCGCCCAGGCCTTGGCCGCCAGCTCCGCGGTCAGGCTCTCGACGTAGTAGGAGCCCGCGAGCGGATCGACGACGTGGGTGATCCCGGTCTCCTCCTGCAGGATCAGCTGGGTGTTGCGCGCGATCCGCGCCGAGAACTCGGTCGGCAATGCAATGGCTTCGTCGAGCGCGTTGGTGTGCAGGCTCTGCGTGCCGCCGAGCGCCGCCGCCATCGCCTCGTATGCGGTCCTGACGACGTTGTTATAGGGATCCTGCTCCTGCAGGCTCACGCCGCTCGTCTGGCAGTGCGTGCGGAGCATCTTGCTCCCGGGCTTCTTGGCGTCGAACTCGGTCATGATCCGGTGCCAGAGCAGCCGCGCCGCCCGGAGCTTCGCCGCTTCCATGAAGAAATTCATGCCGATCGCGAAGAAGAAGCTCAAGCGTCCGGCGAAGGCGTCCACGTCCATCCCGGCGGCGATCGCCGCCTTCACGTACTCCTTGCCGTCGGCGAGCGTGAAGCCGAGCTCCTGCACCAGGTTCGCGCCCGCCTCCTGCATGTGATAGCCGGAGATCGAGATCGAGTTGAACTTGGGCATCTCGGCCGCGGTATAGCCGATGATGTCCGAGACGATGCGCATCGAGGGTTCCGGCGGATACACGTAGGTGTTCCGCACCATGAACTCCTTCAGGATGTCGTTCTGGATCGTCCCCGAAAGCTCGGCTCGCGGCACCCCCTGCTCCTCGCCGGCGACGATGAAGTTGGCGAGGATCGGGATCACCGCCCCGTTCATCGTCATCGACACCGAGACCTTCTCCAGCGGGATCCCGTCGAACAGGATCTTCATGTCCTCGACCGAGTCGATCGCGACGCCGGCCTTGCCCACGTCGCCGACGACGCGCGGATGGTCGCTGTCATAGCCGCGGTGCGTCGCCAGGTCGAAGGCGACCGAGACGCCCTGCTGCCCCGCGGCCAGCGCCTTGCGATAGAAGGCGTTGCTCTCCTCGGCCGTCGAGAAGCCTGCGTACTGCCGGATCGTCCAGGGGCGCCCGGCATACATCGTCGCCCGCGGCCCGCGGGTGTAGGGCGCCATGCCCGGCAGGCTGCCGAGGTGAGCGACGCCCGCGAGGTCGCGCTCGGTGTAGAGCGGCCGGACGGTGATGCCCTCCGGCGTCTCCCAGTTCAGGCTCTCGGCCGGCTTGCCCTTGAGCTCCTTGCTCGCGAGGCCCGCCCAGATCTCCAGATCGTCGCTCATCCTGACACCCCCGAAAATGCTCTCGCGTTCCGTGCCGCGCGCCGGCTAGATGCGGCACAAACGGAGGAACCATCCATGCGCGCCGTCCTCGCCGGCCTCTTTCTCGCGCTCGCGGCGAGCTTCGCCGCGCTGGCCCAGACGGCGGCGCCCGCCCCGGCCGCGGCCGACGCCCAGCCGGCGCCGGACGTCCAGCCCACGCTCGACGAGCTGCGCGGCAATTCCCGCGTCGTCGTCGTCTTCGCCGACGACCCGAAGGATCCGAAGTTCGTCCAGCAGATGGCGTGGCTGGACGGCCAGCCGGCGGAACTCGACGAGCGCAACGTCGTCGTCCTCGTCGACACCGACCCGAAGGCGAACGGCCCGCTGCGCCAGCGCCTTCGGCCCGTCGGCTTCGGCGTCGTGCTCATCGACATCGACGGCACCATCGCCCACCGCCGGCCGCTGCCCACCACGGTGCGCGAGCTCGCGAACTTCATCGACCGCATGCCGTCGCGCCGGCAGGAGACTGGCTCGCACCGCCCCTGAGCACAACCCGAGGAGACGCCATGACCCGAACCCCTACCCTCGCCGCCGTCGCGACCGCAGCGATCGTCGCGCTCGCCGCGCCCGCCAGTGCCCAGCGGGTGCCGCCCGCCGGCGCGCTGCCGCTGTCGCAGATCATCGCGGGCGTCGAGAAGACCCAGCCGGTCAGCTCGTTCCGCGACGTGGAGTGGGACGATGACGGCTACTGGGACATCGAGTTCGTGAATACCCAGAACCGCGCCGCCTCGATCCGCATCGATCCGATGACGGGCGAGCCCTGGACCCGCCGCCGGCGGTGAGCCGGCAGCGCCGGCGCGCCGCTGCGCGGGCCGGCGCATCTCACTCGAACTCCAGAATCACGTCGTCGACGGCCAGGCTGTCGCCGGGCTTGGCGCGTACCTTCGAGACCACCGCCTTGCGCTCGGCGCGAAGCACGTTCTCCATCTTCATCGCCTCGACCATGCAGAGCGCCTGCCCGTCGAAGACCTCGTCGCCCTCGTTCACGTCGATGCGCACGACGAGGCCCGGCATCGGGCAGAGCAGGAGCTTCGAGGTGTCGGGCGGCGCCTTCGCCGGCATCTTGGCGGCGAGCTCGGCGTGGCGCGGCGTCATCACCGCGACCTTGAGATCGGCGCCGCGGTGGCGGAGCCGCATCCCGCCCTCTCGCCGGTTGATCTTGGCGACGACCTCGCGCCCCTCGATGCGGGCGCGCGCCAGCCGCTGGCCGGGGGTCCACTCGCAGGCCAGCGTCTCCACCGTGCCGTCGGGCCAGGTGATCTCGCTGCGGTTCTCGCCTGGATCGAGCGTCAGCGGATAGGGCGTGCGATCGATCAGCACCACCCAGTCGCGACCGACCTGCCGCTGGTGATAGGGCATCGACCCGGAGATGCGCACCGCGCGCGCCTCTGCGACGACGTGCAGATGCGCCGCCAGCGCCGCGAGGTCGCGCAGGCTCGCCTCGGGCAGCTCCGCGCCCTGGAAGCCGTCGGGGTACTCCTCGGCGATGAACGCCGTGGTGAACCGCCCGTCGATGAACCGCGGATGGTCCATCACCGCCGAGAGGAACGGCAGGTTGTGGCCGATCCCCTCCACCTCGAAGCTGTCGAGCGCGCCGCGCATCCCGGCGATCGCGCGGGCGCGGTCCGGCGCCCAGGTGCAGAGCTTGGCGATCATCGGGTCGTAGAACATCGAGATCTCGCCGCCCTCGAAGACGCCGGTGTCGTTGCGCACCGCGTGCGTCGCCGTCCTCTCCTCGGCGGGCGGCCGATAGCGCGTGAGCCGGCCGATCGAGGGCAGGAAGTTGCGATAGGGATCCTCGGCATAGAGCCGGCTCTCGATCGCCCAGCCGTGGATGCCGATGTCGGACTGCTCGAGCGACAGCCGCTCGCCGGCCGCCACCCGGATCATCTGCTCGACGAGGTCGATGCCGGTGATGAGCTCCGTCACCGGATGCTCGACCTGGAGCCGGGTGTTCATCTCGAGGAAATAGAAGTTGCGGTTGCCGTCGACGATGAACTCGACCGTGCCGGCGCTGGCGTAGTGTACCGCCTTGGCCAGCGCCACCGCCTGCTCGCCCATCGCCCGGCGCGTCGCGCTGTCGAGGAACGGCGAGGGCGCCTCCTCGATCACCTTCTGGTTCCGCCGCTGGATCGAGCACTCGCGCTCGTTCAGGTAGACGCAGTTGCCGTGGCTGTCGCCGAGCACCTGGATCTCGATGTGCCGCGGCTGCGTGACGAACTTCTCGATGAAGATCCGGTCGTCGCCGAACGAGGATGCGGCCTCGGACTTCGAGCGCTCGAAGCCCTCCGCCGCTTCCTCGTCGTTCCAGGCGATGCGCATGCCCTTGCCGCCGCCGCCGGCCGAGGCCTTGATCATCACCGGATAGCCGATCTCGCCGGCGATCTTGACCGCGTGGGCTGCGTCGTCGATCAGCCCCATGTAGCCCGGCACCGTCGAGACGCCGGCCTCGGCGGCCAACTTCTTCGAGGTGATCTTGTCGCCCATCGCCCGGATCGCCGACGCGGGCGGCCCGATGAAGGCGACCCCGGCCGCCGCCAACGCGTCGGCAAAGTCGGCGCGCTCGGAGAGAAACCCGTAGCCCGGATGCACCGCCTCGGCGCCGGTCTGGCGGATCGCCGCGAGGATCTTGTCGATGACGATGTAGGACTGGCTCACCGGCGGCGGGCCGATGTGCACCGCCTCGTCGGCCATCTTGACGTGCAGGGCGCCGGCGTCGGCGTCGGAATAGACCGCCACCGTCGCGATGCCCATGCGGCGGGCGGTCTTGATGACGCGGCAGGCGATCTCCCCGCGGTTCGCGATCAGGATCTTCTTGAACATGTCGTCTCCGGGGCTGGCGGGGACCGCCGTCACATCTGGGCGCCGACGCTGTCGTCGATCGTCCCGGGGTTCATCGGATCCGGCGACAGGCCGGCGTCGGTCATCGGATCGGCCGGCAATCCGACGGGCGTGTCGTCGGCGGGCACAGCGCCTTGCGCGCAGGCGCCGAGAAAGCCCGCGACGAGGAGCGCGGCCATGGATCGCACGAGGGTCATTGCTGTTCTTTCCTCCCCACTGATGTCGTCGCGTCGGGCGGCGGCTCCCCCGACTGTACGCCGCTCCGCCGCGATGCGCGCGCCTGCGTGCGGCGGAGCTTGCGATTTCTCAAGCTCGCCCGTTCAGTCCGCATCTCAGTCCGCATCGCCGAACGCCTCCGGAAAGCTCGCCCGCGCCCGCCCGACGTCGAGGCGCAGCCGCGCCTCGTAGCTCGCGGGGTCGAACGGCTCCTCCGCCGGCACCACCTCGCGCCCGAGGAGCCAGCCGAGCCGGCCGGCGTCGAGATTGCCGCGCTCGAACGGCGCCTCGCCGAAGTGCTCCCAGAGTGCGGCGACGAAGGCAGCGTCGGCGGCGCGGTCGACCGGCCGGCGGTCGGCGAAACGCTCGCGCGCCTTCAAGGGCGTGACCCGCCGCGGATCGGCGCGCCGGATGGTGAACTGGAGATCCGTGCCGGGCAGCCGCCCCGGAAAGCCGCGATGCTTCAGCATCGCGGCGCCGCCGGGATCAGTCCTCGCCGAGGTGCATGACCGCGACGCCCATCGACACCGATCCGAAGGTCAGCGCCGTCTGGAAGAACAGCACCGCGGTGGCGAGCCCGCTCTCGTCGTTGGCGAGCACGCCCGCGAGCCCCCACACGTCGAACCAGATCAGCACCAGCAGGAACGCGCAGCCGATCGCCATGCCGTTCGCGATATGCGTCAGCATGAAGCGCAAGAGCTTCGGAAGTCGCATCCAGCGGCGCCGGATCATCGTGCTTGCCCGTTGTCGTTTGCCCTCCACATAGGACCGCCGGCCGCCGGCGTCCAATCGGATGCGAGGGCGAGTTGCCGGAAAGACCGTGACCGTTCGAACCGAACGCAAGCATGTCCAATGCCTCGCCAACCGTCGCGTGCCTGAGAGAAGCCCTCAGAGCGGGATGTTGTCGTGCTTCTTCCAGGGGTTCTTCAGCTGCTTCGTCCTCAGCGAGGCGAACGCCCGCCCGATCCGCTTGCGCGTCGAGTGCGGCATGATGACCTCGTCGATGAAGCCCCGCTCCGCCGCGACAAACGGGTTGGCGAAGCGCGCCTCGTAGTCCTTGGTGCGCGCCGTGATCCGCTCCGGGTCGCCGAGCTCGGCGCGATAGAGGATCTCGACCGCCCCCTTCGCGCCCATCACCGCGATCTCCGCCGTCGGCCAGGCATAGTTGAAGTCGCCGCGCAGGTGCTTCGAGCTCATCACGTCGTAGGCGCCGCCATAGGCCTTGCGGGTGATGACCGTCACCTTCGGCACCGTCGCCTCGCCGAAGGCGAAGAGCAGCTTTGCCCCGTGCTTGATGATGCCGCCGTACTCCTGCCCGGTCCCGGGCAGGAAGCCCGGCACGTCGACGAAGGTCAGGATCGGGATCTCGAAGGCGTCGCAGAACCGCACGAACCGCGCCGCCTTGCGCGCGGAGTCGATGTCGAGGCAGCCGGCGAGCACCATCGGCTGGTTCGCCACCACTCCCACCGTCGAGCCTTCAAGTCGGATGAACCCGGTCAGGACGTTGCGCGCGAAGTCCGGCTGGATCTCGAAGAAGTCGCCCTCGTCGGCGACCTTCAGGATCAGCTCCTTCATGTCGTAGGGCGTGTTCGGATTGGCCGGCACCAGCGTGTCGAGGCTGAGCTCCATCCGGTCGTTGGCGTCGAAGAACGGCCGCACCGGCGGCTTCTCCCGGTTCGACAGCGGCAGGAAGTCGACGAGCCGCCGCACCTCGGCCAGCGCCACGAGGTCGTTCTCATAGGCGTTGTCGGCAACCGAGGACTTCGTGGTGTGGGTCTTGGCGCCGCCGAGCTCCTCGGCGGTGACGATCTCGTTCGTCACCGTCTTCACCACGTCGGGCCCGGTGACGAACATGTAGGACGAGTCGCGGACCATGAAGATGAAGTCGGTCATCGCGGGCGAGTAGACGGCACCGCCCGCGCACGGCCCCATGATGACGCTGATCTGCGGGATCACGCCCGACGCCATGATGTTGCGCTGGAAGACGTCGGCATAGCCCGCGAGCGAGGCGACGCCCTCCTGGATCCGCGCGCCTCCGGAATCGTTGAGCCCGATCACCGGTGCGCCGTTCTGCACCGCCATGTCCATGATCTTGCAGATTTTCTGCGCGTGGGTCTCGCTGAGCGAGCCGCCGAAGACGGTGAAGTCCTGGGAGAACACATAAACCTGCCGGCCGTTCACCGTGCCCCAGCCGGTGACGACGCCGTCGCCGGGGAAGCTCGACTCGCCCATCCCGAAGTCGACGCAGCGGTGGGAGACGAACATGTCGAACTCCTCGAAGCTGCCCTCGTCGAGCAGCGCCTCGATCCGCTCGCGCGCGGTCAGCTTGCCCTTGGCGTGCTGGCTCTCGATCCGATGGACGCCGCCGCCGAGCCGCGCCTCGGCACGCCGCGATTCGAGCTCCTCGAGGATGTCCTTCATGCGCCCCTCCCTGTCTGCGGCGGGCCATGCCACGCCGCGGTTCCCCGCGCAACAAAACTCCGGCGGATTTGCAAAGTCGGTTGCAAAGCTTGCGGGCGAATTGCAAACTAGCGAAGAAATGAGCCCCAGCGCCAAGCTCTACGCCGGAGTGAAGCTGCGCGAGATCCGCGCCCGGCTCAAGCTCACGCAGGCCGACTACGCGAGCCGGCTCGGCGTGTCGCTGTCCTACCTCAACCAGATGGAGAACAATCACCGCCCGGTCTCGGCGCGGGTCGTGGTGGCGCTGGCGCAGGAGCTCGGCACGGACGTGGCCGAGCTCGCGGCGGGCTCGACCGAGCGGCTGGTCGCGGACATCCGCGAGGCGCTGGCCGACCCGGTCTTCGACCCAGCACCGCCGCTCGGCGACATCCAGCTCCTCGCCGCGAACGCCCCGAACCTCGCGCGCGCGTTCCTGACGCTGCACGCGGAGCTGCGCGAGGCGCAGGACAGGCTCGCCCAGCTCAACGAGGCGCTCGGCCGCGAGGACACCGCGCTCGCGCCCCTGCCCTGGGAGGAGGTGCGCGACTTCTTCCACTACTGCAACAACTACCTCGACGCGATCGACCGCGCCAGCGAGCTCTTCGCCGCGCGCCTCGGGCCGGGCGAGCGGCGGCCCGCGCTTGCCGCCTGGCTCGCCGACCGCCATGGCGTCGCGATTGCAACGGTGGCCGGCGGCCCGATCCGCCGCTTCGACCCGGCGACGCGGCGGCTCGTGCTCGCCGCGCATTCGGCGCCGGCGACGCAGGCCTTCCAGATCCTGCACCAGATCGCACTCCTCGAGCACGACGAGCTGCTGGAGGCGACGCTCGATCTCGCGCGGTTCCGCACCGACGCCGCGCGGGCGATCTGCAAGACCGGGCTCGCCAACTACTTCGCCGGTGCCGCACTCCTGCCCTACGGCGCGTTCCTCGCCCGCGCGCAGGCGCTGCGCCACGACATCGAGGCGCTGGCGCACGCGTTCGACGCCTCCATCGAGCAGGTCGGGCAGCGGCTGTCGACACTGCAGCGGCCCGGCGCCAAGGGCGTGCCGTTCTTCTTCGTCCGCGTCGACCAGGCCGGCACCATCACCAAGCGGCACTCGGCCACGCGGCTGCAGTTCGCCCGCTTCGGCGGCGCCTGCCCGCTCTGGAACGTGCATCAGGCGTTCGAGACGCCGGGGCGCTTCCTGCGCCAGCTCGCCGAGACGCCGGACGGGGCGCGCTACCTCTGCCTCGCGCGCGACGTGTCCAAGCCCGGCGGCGATTTCCGCGCGCCGGTACGCCGCTACGCGATCGGCCTCGGCTGCGAGATCGCGCACGCGGGCGCGCTCGTCTACGCCGACGACCTCGACCTCAAGAACGCCGCCGCCTACCAGCCGATCGGCGTCGCCTGCCGCATCTGCGAGCGCCGCGACTGCCACCAGCGCGCGGTGCCGCCGCTCGAGCGATCGGTGTCGGTCGACCCGAACGAGCGCGACGTGCTGCCGTATCGCGTCGGGTAGAGCGGCCGACACTTCCGGCCTCCGGGGCTGGGGCGGTGGCGGATTGGCGACTCGTTAAGCCCGGCACGCTACCGAGGCAGCCGGGGCCGCGTGGTGCGGCCGATGCTTCGGGAGATGCCATGGCCGCCGTGTCCACTCCTGCCGCTGCGGCGCCGGCGGTGCCGGTTGAGGCGGGCCCGCGGCTCTATGGCGTCATCGACGTGCTCCGCGCCGATCGGATCGCGGGCTGGGTGATCGACCGCACCGATGCGGGCGCGGCGCTCGACGTCGACGTGCGCCGCGAGGGGCGGCTGGTCGCGACGGTGCGCGCCGATCGCGCGCGGCCCGACCTCGAGCGCACCGGCGTCGGCACCGGCCGCTACGGCTTCGCCTGCGAGATCGAGCCGCCGCTCGAGCCGGGCTTCGAGTTCACGCTGAGCGCTGTCGCGCGCGCCGCCGATGGCGCCAGCCTCGAGCTCAAGCGCGGCGGCAAGGCGCCGCGCGATCCGGAGCGCCGGCTGGTCGAGCGGCTCTACGAGGAGGTGGCGGCGCTTCGGGCGGCGCAGGCGGCGCCGGGCGATGCGCTCGCCACGGTGCTCGAGCGGGTGGAGCTTGCCCAGGCGCGGATCGAGGCGGCGATCACCGGCATCGAGCCGCCGCCGGCGGCATCGCTCATCGGCCTGCGGCTCCTGGCGATCGCGGCGCTCGCGACCGGCGGCCTGTCGCTCGTCGTGGGCCTGCTCTCGATGCTGCGGCCGTGAGGCGGCGGTGAGGCCGCCGTCCGTCCTCTTCGTACATGACGATTTCCCCGCGCAGTTCGGCGGCTTCGCCGCCTGGCTCGCGGCGCGCGGCTGGGAGGTGGGCTTTGCGACGGCCGCGCCGGCAGCCCGCGCCGACGGCATCCGCATCCTGCGCTACGCCCCGCACCGCGCGCCGTCGCCGGCGACGCACCCCTACGCCCAGCCGATGGACCGGGCGGCACTGGCGGCGCAGGCCTTCGTGCGCGCGGCACTGGCGGCGCGGCGCGACGGCTATCGGCCGGACGTGGTGGTGGCGCATTCCGGGCCCGGCGCGGGGATGTTCGCGCGCGACGTCTTTCCAGACGCCGCCTACGTGCCTTACCTCGAGTGGTGGTATCGCTTCCCCGGCGCCGACGTAACCTTCCTCGGCGGGGCCGCCCCAGGCGTCGAGGCGCCGATGCACGAGCGGGCGCGCAACGCGCCGATCGCGATGGATCTCGCCGCCGCTGACGCCGCGATCTGCCCGACAACGTTCCAGGCAGCGCAGTTCCCGGCGGTGTTCCGCGACCTGATCGCGGTGCTGCACGATGGCGTCGATACCGCGGCGTTCCGCCCCGACCCGGGCGTCGACCCGACGCTCGGCGGGCTGGTGGCGGCGGACGCGCGCGTCGTCAGCTACGCGACGCGCGGCATGGAGCCGCACCGCGGCTTCCCCGAGTTCATCGCAGCCCTGCCGGCGATCCTGGCCGCCGATGCCCGAGCCGTCGCGGTGATCGCCGGGGAGAACCGCGTCGCCTATGGCGGCGACCGCCAGCGGGGCATCGACTGGAAGATGCGGGCGCTTGCGGCGGCGGACGTCGATCCGGCGCGGGTGCGCTTCGTCGGCACGCTCGGGGCCCGCGACTATCGCGCGCTGCTGCAGCGCTCGGACGCGCACGTCTACCTGACGGTGCCGTTCGTGCTGTCGTGGTCGATGCTCGAGGCGATGAGCTCCGGCGTGGCGCTGGTCGCCTCCGATACCGAGCCGGTGCGGGAGTTCGCCGACGGCGAGTGCGCGCGTCTGGTGGAGTTCCGCGATCCGGGGCAGATCGAGGCGGCGCTGGGCGACGCGCTGGCGGCCGGCCGGGCCGACCCGCGCCGGGCGGCTGCGCGCGAGCGGGTGCGGGCGCGGCTCGACCGCCGGCGGCTCTTCGTCGCGAAGGCGCGGTTTTTCGCCAGCCTGCGCTGAGCCTCAGGCGGCCGGCGCCAGCCGGGCTTCGGCGAGGAGCGCGGTCAGCACCGCGACGTGGCGCTGCAGGCTGTAGGTCGCCTCGCCGGCGGCGCGGATCGCCTCGAGCCGCCCCTCCTCAGCAAGCAGGCTGCCGATCGCCGCGCCGGAAGCCGCGCGCGGGCTGCGCAGGATCCGCTTCAGGTCGCGCTCGCGGCGGTAGTCGGCGAGGCCGCAGCGGGCGGCGCGCACCAGGATCTTCGGCCGGCGGAGCGCGGTCAGCATGCTGGCGAGGTCGGTCATTTCGTCCCTGTTCCGGCTTGTTGGCGATGGCCGGCATCCTGCGTCAGACAACCGGGGTGTTGCGCAACTTTTGCGAGCATCGCGCGCTGCCCCTAGGGCAAATCTTTAGAATAAGTGAACAGTTCCAGAGGTAAGAATACGTTCACGAATCAACTTTAGGGAGAGTTTGGCGAAAACTGACCAGAAAGGAGCTGCTGCGCGATGCTCCACCCTCCCTTTCTTTCCGTTCCTTCCCGCCCGACCGCCGGAATCATGCGCGCATGATCCCCGCCTGGGTTCCCGACGACGCCGCCACCTACCTCGCCCATGTCTCGGAAGGGCTCGCGCTGCGCGAGCTGGCGCGCGCCAAGGGCTGCCATGCCTCGACCGTGCTGCGCCAGGTTCGCCGCATCGAGGCCCGGCGCGACGACCCGCTGGTCGACGAGGCGCTGGAGCGGATGGCGCAGACCCTCGCCGCGGCGCGCAGCGCCCCGGCCGATGCCAAGGAGATGCCGTCCATGCCCAACCCCGCCAAGCGCCCGGCCGCGGCCGGCGAGCGTCAGCCCGAGCCGGCCGAGGCGCGCATCGAGCGCGAGGCGCGGCGCATCCTGCGCCGGCTGTGCGAGAAAGGCGCATTCCTCGCGGTGGCGCCGACGATGGAGAAGGCGGTGGTGCTGCGCGAGGTGGTGCCGGGACGCACCAACCGCATCGCGGTCGTCGACCGCGAGGTGGCGCACGCCTTCGCGCTGCAGGACTGGATCGCCTGCGACAAGGCCGGCAAGATCGCCTGCTACTCGATCACCGGCGTCGGCCGGGCGGCGCTCAAGCGGCTCCTGCTCGAGGAGCGCGCCGGGCGTGCGCCGGCGGAGGCCGCCGAAGGGTTCGCCGAGGCACAGGCGCCGTTCCAGGGCCAGCACCGCTGCTTTGCCGAGCGCACGGTGATGGCCGACGACGGCTCGGGCGAGCGGCGGGTGCGCTTCAACCTGGCCGAGAGCCCGCTTTCGGTGCTCGGCCGCAAGCGCGACAAGGGCGGTGCGGCCTACCTGACCGCCGATCTCGTCGAGGCGGGCGAGCGGCTGCGCGAGGACTTCGAGCTCGCGCAGATGGCGCCGCGGGTCACGCAGAACTGGGAGCGCTTCCTGACCGCCGGCGGCAGCCGCAGCGGCGCCGCCGGCCGCGGTCCGGCCGAGGGCCCGGCGGACGCCCGGGTCCGCGTCGCCAGGGCGATGGAAGCACTCGGGCCGGGCCTCTCCGACATCGTCTTCCGCATCTGCTGCTTTCTCGAGGGGCTCGAGACCGCCGAGAAGCGGCTCGGCTGGTCGGCCCGCTCGGGCAAGGTGGTGCTGAAGATCGCGCTCGAGCGGCTCGCGGCGCACTACGGCATCGCTGTGGCCGAGCCGCGCCGTCGCGCCGGCTGACGGGGGGCGGGCGAAGGGGGGCATCGAGCCCCCCTCCGCCCGGAGGCGGCGCTTGCCGCCTCGGGCGCCCGGGTTGCGGGCGATGGGGTGAGTGGAGAGTGCGGGCGCGGCCTTTGCCGCGATTTTGTGCGCGCGGTGCGCGCATTGTTTCTTTGCTGGTTTTCCGGCTGTTGCCGGAAAACGACTGCTCTCCAGGTTTCAAGGCCGTATGAAAGCCTTGGGTGGCGCGGCGGCCGGCGGGTGGCGAAGGTTGCGGGCGGGCTATCCGGCGGCGGCGATGATGCCGCCGAAGTCGGTGGCGGCGAGCGAGGCGCCGCCGACGAGGGCGCCGTCGACGTTCGGCACGCCGAAGATCGCGCGCGCGTTGCCGGGCTTCACCGAGCCGCCGTAGAGGAGCCGGATCGCGACGCCGGTCTCGGCCCCGAAGCGGGCGGCGAGCGTCGCGCGCAGGAAGTCGTGCACTTCGCCGATCTCCTCGAGCGACGGCGTGCGGCCGGTGCCGATCGCCCAGACCGGCTCGTAGGCGACCGCGAGCCGGTCGGGGGTCGCGCCGTCCGGCACCGAGCCAGCGAGCTGGGCGCCGATGCGCGCCAGCGTCGTGCCGGCATCGCGCTCGGCCTCGGTCTCGCCGACGCAGACGATGGCGAGGAGCCCGGCACGCCAGGCGGCAGCGGCCTTCTGCGCCACGACGGCGTCGGTCTCGCCGTGGTCGGCGCGTCGCTCGGAGTGGCCGACGATGACGGCGACGGCACCGGCGTCCGCGAGCATCTCCGCCGCGATGTCGCCGGTGTGCGCGCCCGACGCCAGCCAGTGGCAATCCTGCCCGCCGATCGCCACCGACCCGTCCGCGAGGCGCGCGACGAGGGTCGCCGGCGGGCAGATCAGCACGTCGCAGGCCGGTGCCGGATGTGCCGCGGCCAGCTCGTCCAGCATCGCCGCCGACGCGGCGAGGCCGTTCATCTTCCAGTTTCCGGCGACGAGCTTGCGGGGCGGCATGAGCGGCTTCCTTCGATCTGCTGCGGACCGGCTCCCGCTAGCAGACCGTCCTGCCGCTGAGAACCCCGCGCCTCAGCCCATCGCCATCAGGCTGGCGTTGCCGCCGGCGGCGGTGGTGTTGATCGACGTCGACACCTCCTCGAGCAGCCAGTCGAGCGCGTAGGCCTCCGGGTCGCGCGCGAGCTCGGCCGTCGTCGCCGCCTGGGTCAGCAGCAGGGGGCCCGGCAGCGCGGCGATGCGGCGCTGCAGCTCGAGAACCCGCGGCGCCTCGCCCTCGACGAGCGCGCCGGCGAACGGGCCGTCCGCCGCCCAGTCGGCGGTGAAGGCCACGCGCGCCGCCACCT
>JBDHSS010000046.1:0-14212 GCA_039808205.1 Paracoccaceae bacterium
GATCTCGGCGAAGGCGCCGACGCGGGCTTCCGCCCGGACCGCCGGCTCGCCGACGGCGAGGCGGTCGCGGGGCCGGGCTGGACGCTGACCGCGCTGGCGACGCCCGGCCACACCGCCGACCATCTCGCCTTCGCCTGGGCCGAGGGGGCTGCGCTCTTCTCCGGCGACCACCTGATGGGCTGGGCGACGACGCTGATCTCGCCGCCCGACGGCGACCTCGCGGCGTTCCGCGCCAGCCTGCGCCGGGTGATGGCCCGCGACGAGACGGTGTTCTACCCCGGCCACGGCGCGCCGATCGCCGATCCGCGCGGGATCGCCGGCTGGGTGCTCGCCCACCGCGACGCACGCGAGGCGGAAATCCGCGCCGCGCTCGCCCGCGGCCCGGCGACGATCCCGGATCTCGTCGCCGCGATCTATGCCGGCGTCGACCCGCGGCTCCACGCCGCCGCCGCGCGCAACGTCCTCGCCCACCTGATCGAGCTCGCCGGCCGCGGCGAGGTGGCGCCCGACCGCCCGCCGTGGCCGGCCGCCACCTGGCGCCTCGCCTGATGGCTCAGGCGACCGGCGTCGGCAACGGGTCGCCTGCAAAGAACGCCGCGAGGTTGCGCACCACCAGATCGCCCATCGCCGCCCGGGTCTTGTGCGTCGCCGAGCCTTGGTGCGGCGACAGAACGACGTTCGGCAGCCCGAGGAGTGCCGGCGGCACGCGCGGCTCGTCGGCAAGGACGTCGAGCGCCGCGCCGCCGAGGCCGCCCGCGACCAGAAGCTCGACGAGCGCCGCCTCGTCGGCGACCGAGCCGCGGCCGAGGTTGACGAAGGCGCCCTCGGGCCCGAGTGCTGTCAGGACCTCGCGGCTGACGAGCCCGGTGGTGCCGGCCGAGCCGGGCACGATGGCGACCAGCCAGTCGACGTCGCGCGCCATGGCCACGAGGTCGGGATAGTAGACATAGGACTCGAACGGCTGCTCGCGGCGGCCGTGATAGGAGACGCGCATCTTCGAGACCTGCAGCCGCCGGGCGATCTCCTTGCCGATCCGGCCGAGCCCGAGGATGCCGGCGTGCGAGCCGGTCAGCTCCGCGGTGAGGCCGAACTCGCCCTCGCCCCAGCGCCCGGCGCGCACGAAGCCGTCGGCCTGCGGGATGCGGCGGCAGAGCGCATGCATCAGCCCGACCGCAAGCTCGGCCACCGCGTCGTTCAAGACCTCGGGGGTGTTGGAGACGCGGATGCCGCGCGCCCTGCAGGCGGCAATGTCGATGTTGTCGGTGCCGACGCCGTAGCTCGCCACCATCGCGAGCGCGGGCAGCGCCGCCATTACCTCGGGCGGCACCCCGAAATGCCCGTCGGTGACAACGGCGCGGATCGCTGGCCCGCGCGCCGCGATGAGCGCCGCGCGGTCGGCGGCGTCCCAGTAACGGTGCACCTCGTAGGCGGCGGCGAGCGCCGCCGCGAGCCGCGGCTGCATCGGGCAGACCTGCAGGATCTCGGGCTTCACCGCCACCCCCTTCCCTCCGGCGTCAAGGCGCCGACACTCGCGTTATTGACCGACGCGGTGCTCCGACACAATGGTCGGGGAGGCGGACGCGAGCCGAGGGGTGCGCCCCCGAGCCCGCGCGAACGGCAGCAGGGAGGCGGCGATGAGCGAACGGCCGGTGGTGGGGTTCGTGGGCGTGGGGCTCATGGGCTGGGGGATGGCGAAGAACGCCGTCGAGAAGGGCTGGCCGGTGCGCGTCGTCGCCCACCGCAAGCGCGAGGCGGTCGACGACCTCGTCGCCCGCGGCGCTGTCGAATGCGCCTCGATCCGGGCGATGGCCGGCGACTGCGCCGTCGTCGTCCTCTGCGTCACCGGTGCGCCGCAGGTCGAGGCGGTGACGGCCGAGATCGCCGCCGGCGCCCGTCGGGGCCTCACGATCATCGACTCCTCGACCTCCGATCCGGAGACCACCGAGCGGCTGGCGGCCGAGCTCGCGGGCCACGGCATCACGCTCCTCGACGCGCCGCTGTCGCGGACACCGCAGCACACCTGGGACGGCGAGGCGACGACCTACGTCGGCGGCCCGGCGGAGCTGGTCGAGAAATGGCGGCCGCTGCTCGCGACCTGGGCGAGTGCGGTCATTCCGGTCAACGGCCCGGTCGGCGCCGCGCACGCGCTCAAGCTCGTCAACAACCTCGTCGCGCTCGGCTATGCCGCGATCTGGGCGGAATGCTACGCGATGGTGCGCAAGATCGGCGCCGACCCGGCGGTCTTCCGCGAGATCGTCAGCAACTCGGGGATGAACTGCGGCAACTTCCAGGCGTTCTCGAAGTACGCCGTCGAGGGCGACGCGGAAGGCCATCGCTTCACCATCGCCAACGGCTTCAAGGATCTCGGCTACTACAGCCGGCTCGCGCTCCGGCACCAGGCGGCGACGCTGATGTCGGACGGCGCGCTGCAGACGCTGAAGCTCGGCATGGCGTTGGGCATGGGCGAGCGCTACATGCCGCAGATCGGCGACATCGTGCTGGCGCTGAACGACCCGCCGCACAAGGACGCCTGAGGCGGGCGCGGACCCGGCCCGATCAGGCCGGTGGTTCGGGCGCCAGGCGGCCATTCATCACCGCGCAGGAAGCCGGCTTCGCATCACCGCCTCCGGATGCTACGCCTGTCAGCGGGCGCTGGTCGGTTAACCAGTTAACCACGACGCGGCTTCAGCCCTGCGGTGCGGCGAACTGCAGCCGGTAGAGGTCGGCATAGAGCCCGTCCCGCGCGAGCAGCGCGCCGTGGGTGCCTTCCTCGACGATCCGGCCGCGGTCCATCACCACGATGAGGTCGCTGTCGAGCACCGTCGACAGCCGGTGCGCGATGACGAGCGTGGTGCGGCCGCGCGCCAGCCGGTCGAGCGCGTCGCGGATCAAGGCCTCGCTCTCGGCGTCGAGCGCCGAGGTCGGCTCGTCGAGCAAGAGGATCGGCGCGTCGCGCAGGATCGCCCGCGCGATCGAGAGCCGCTGCCGCTCGCCGCCGGAGAACTGGCTGGCCGAGGGCAGCACCATGGTGTCGTAGCCGTCGGGCAGCGCGGCGATGAAGCCGTCGGCCGCCGCCGCCCGCGCCGCCGCCTCGATCTCGGCGCGGCTGGCGCTCTGCCGGCCGAAGCCGATGTTCGCCGCCACCGACCCCGTCAGGAGCACCGAATCCTGGCTCACCACCGCGATCTGGTCCCGGAGCGAGGCGAGCGTCAGGTTGCGGATGTCGTGGCTGTCGATGAGGATGCGCCCGCCCGTCGGGTCGTAGAGCCGCGGCAGCAGGTTGAAGACCGTCGACTTGCCGGCGCCGGAGCGGCCCACGAAGGCGACGCGCATCCCGGGCTCGATCGCGAAGCTCACCTGGTCGAGCGCGACGTGGCCGTCGGGATAGGCGAAGTCCACCGCCTCGAAGCGGATCTCTCCGCGAGCGCGGCCGATCTCCAGCGGCCCGTCGACGATGGTATTCTCGGCATCGAACAGCATGAAGATTCGGTCAAGCGCCGCGCCGCCCTGCTGCACGGTGGCGACGTTGCCGCCGAGCCGCCGCGCCGGGTTGGCGATCACGCCGAGGCCGGTCAGGAGGCCGGTGAAGTCGGCGACGGTAATCGTCCCCGCGTCGATCCTCACCGCCACCGCATAGAGGAGCACGGCGACCGCGATGCCGATCAGCACCTCCATCAGCGGCGCCACCCGCGCCTGCCAGGCGTTCTGCCTGATGCGCAGCCCGAACAGCCGGTCGAACACGCCTTCCGCCTGCCGGGTCAACGGCTGCTCGAGCCGGTAGGTGCGCGCCATGCGGATGCCGGCGAGGCCCTCGGCCACTTCCGAGGTCATCGCTGCGATCTCGGTCTGGGTGCGCCCGGCGAGGCGGCGCAGCCGCCGGCCGATGCGGTTCACCGGGACGAGCGCCACCCCGAAGATCAGGCAGATGATGATCGTCAGCTGCCAGTCGATGGTCAGGAGCACGACGAAGGTGACGACGATGGTGACAACGCCGGTGATGCCGCCGAGGAGCGAGCGCACCGCCGCGCCGACGAGGCCGATGTCGGAGGAGAAGCGGGCCGCGAGCCCGGCCGGCGCCTCGGTCTGCAGTCGCGCGAGATCGGACCCGACCAGTCGCTCGAACATCGTCTTGCGCAGCTCGGTCTCCATGCGGGTGGTGGCGCGCGTGGTCGTGGTCTCGCGGAAGTACTGCCCGACGGCATTGGCGACCGAGAGCACCACCACGCCGGCCGGGCCCCACCAGACGACGCTGGTCTCCTGCGTCTGAAACGCGGTCATCACCAGCTGGATGAGTTTCGAGTAGCCGGCCGAAGCGACCGCGACCACCCCGGTCATCGCCAGCGAGACGAGGAGCAGCCCCCAGTGCGGCGCCAGCCAGCCCCGCCACAGCCGCCACCACGGCGAGGACAGGCGGGCGCGGGGAAGCTTCGGCATCGGGCCATTCCGTCAGGGAATGCCGGGGTGGTCCGGCGCCGGCCCGACTAGCACGGGGCCGACGACGCGACCAAGCGGAAATGCACCCTTGCCAAGCCGCCGCCGCCGTCGGACCCTCGCGCCGCGACAGCTTCGGGGGGAGGCGAGCCGATGGCGCAGGATCCGGGTGCGGCGCTCAGGGCGCTGCATCGTCCAGGCGAGCCGTTCGTGCTGGCCAATGCCTGGGACGCCGGCTCGGCGCGGGTGCTGGCCGCGCTCGGCGCCGAGGCGATCGGCACCACGTCGGCGGGCTTCGCCTTCACCCTCGGCCTGCCCGACGGTGCCCGCATCGGCCGCGACCAGGCGCTCGCCCACGCCGAGGCGCTGGTCGCCGCCACGCCGCTGCCGGTGTCGGGCGATCTCGAGAACGGTTATGCCGAGGATCCCGAGGGCGTGGCCGACACCATCCGGCTCGCCGCCGAGGCCGGGCTGGCCGGCGCCTCGATCGAGGACACCGATTTGCCGGGCGAGGGCGCCTACTGGTTCGGCCTCGCCGTCGAGCGGATCCGCGCCGCCGCTGCCGCCGCGCGGGCGCAGCCGCGCGACTTCGTGCTCGTCGCCCGCGCCGACGGCCTCCTGACCGGCGCCTACGACCTGAAGGAGGCGCTGGCGCGGGTGACTGCCTTCGCCGAGGCCGGGGCCGACTGCGTCTATGTGCCGCTCCTGCCCGACCTCGCCGCGGTGCGCCAGGTCTGCGGCGCCGTCCGGGTGCCGGTCAACGTGCTGGCCGCGGGCGACCTCGTCGCGGCGAGCCGGGCCGACCTCGCCGCCGCCGGCGCCGCGCGCATCAGCCTCGGCTCGGGGCTTGCTCGGCTGGCGCAGGCGGCGCTCATCGACGCCGCCGGCGCGATCCTTGCGCGCGGCGACTTCCGCCGGCTCGCCGAGGGCGCCGCGGGCCGCGACGTCGATGCGCTGCTCGCGCGCGGCGCCCGGCCCTGAGGCGTCAGAGCGCGAGGCGGAGCGCCTGCGACGCCCGTCGCCACAGGTAGCTGCCGGTCAGTGCGGCGACGTCGAAGACCACCTCGACCTGGTCGTGCGCGACCTCGACCTCGGCGCCGAGCCGGCGGGCCAGCGCATAGAACGCGCGGTTGTCCGGCATGCTGTAGGCGCGGATCGTGGTCACGCCCTGCGGCGCCAGGAGCCGCGCCGCGGTCTGCACCAGCTCGGTGCCGATGCCGCGGCAGCGGAGATCGGAATCGACGCTGATGCCGAGCTCCATCTCCCTGCCGGTGCCGACGAGCTCGGCCACCGCCCGCACCGGGCCGGTCTCGAGGAACGGTGCCGCGAAGAGTGGCCCGTCGATCGCGACGAGCACGAGCCCGCCGCGCGAGCCCAGCCGGGCGACGTGGCGCTCGAGCGCCGGCGCGCCCAGCGTGGCGCAGAACCGCCGCCGGAGGTCGGCCGGCGACAGCCGCAGATAGTGCGCCAGCACTGCCGGCGCGTCGGGGTCGTGGGCCCGGCGCAGGCCGAGCCCGCCATGCCCGGCGCAGGGAAGCGGCACGGGATAGCCAATGAAGCTCATATGCGGGTATCCGTAAGCCATGTGGTGCTCCTCGGTTTCTCGCGAGCCTGGAACATAGCCACCGGATTCGCCGAATTCATCCCGCATCTGCTCACATTATGTTGCATGTGCGAAATCATTATGTTGCACATGCGAAATGCCCGGCTGCGGCCCTCCGCAGCCGGGCGTTGCCGGGCGCGGCCGGCGCCTCAGCGGTAGTTGGTCTTGGCGAACTTCTCCGCCGCGATGTCGGTCAGGCTCAGGCCGCGCGCCTCGGCGGGGCTGAGGCCGGCCGACGCGACGAGCTGGTCGTGGCTCGGCGAGGTCGCGAACGGCGAGCGCGTCGCCATCGACGCCGCGGAGCCCTTGACGATCTGGTCGGTGTTGCCGGGCGTCTCGTGGTTCACCTTCACGACGAAGATCTCGGCGAGGCTCATCCCCGCGGCCGCGTCCTCGCTCAGGCCGACCGAGGCGGCGAGCCGGCCGTAGTCGCCCGAGGGCGTGCCGGGAACCACGATCGGCTGCCGGTCGTCCTGCCGCGTGTCGCGGTTGAACTTGACCTGCGCTGCCTCGGTCAGCGTCATGCCGTTTCCGGCGATGACCTGCGTTCCGGCAAAGGCCGGCGCGACGGCGGCGAGCGAGACGATGGCGGCAATGATGGCAGAGTGCTGCATGGGATTTTCCTCTCGGGAATGAACGCGCTGGTGGAATTCGTCGACCTGCCGACTGCGGGTCCGGTCTGACATCCGAACCGGAATCGGCTCCGGTTCGCAGCTACAGGTGATGCGCCTGCGATGTTTCAGGCTGCGCCCAGCGGTGTTTTCAACCGTGCCAGCGCGGAGCGGATCAGCGCCCGCGGATCCGGGGGTCGAGCGCGTCGCGCAGGCCGTCGCCGATGAAGTTGATCGAGAGCACGGTCAGCGAGATCGCGAGGCCGGGCCAGATCACCCGCGCCGGCGTCAGCGTCATGAAGTTGGCGCCGTCGAACAGCAGCCGCCCCCAGGTCGGGAAGTCCGACGGGAAGCCGAGGCCGAGGAAGGAGAGCGCGCTCTCGGTGATGATGGCGGTGGCGACGCCGAGGGTCGCCGAGACCATGATCGGCGACAGCACGTTGGGCAGGATGTGGCGCAGGATGATCCGCGGCGCCGGCGTGCCGATCGACTTCGCCGCTACCACGAACTCGCGCTCCTTCAAGGCCAGCACGTCGCCGCGCACGATGCGCGCGGTGTGCATCCACGAGGTGATGCCGATGATGACGACGATGAGCAGGAAGATCCCGGTCTCCGGCCCGAAGGCGGCGCGCAGCGTGTCGCGGAACAGCATGATGACGACGAGCAGCAGCGGCAGCAGCGGCAACGCGAGAAAGAGGTCGGTCAGCCGCATCAACGGGCCGTCGATCCGGCGGAAATAACCGGCGAGGACGCCGATCAGCGTGCCGACGAAGAGCGAGATCAGCATCGCCGTCACGCCGACGAGCAGCGACACCCGCCCGCCCTGCAGCACCTGGGCGAAGATGTCGCGGCCGATGTTGTCGGTGCCCATCGGATGCGCGACCGACGGCCAGGCGTTGCGCGCCTTCACGTCGATGAACTTCGGGTCGATGGCCCAGATCCACGGCCCGAAGATCACCAGGAACACGATGAGCGCGAACACCACCACGCCGATCAGCGCGCCGCGGTGGTGGCGGAACTGGAACCAGACGTCGCTCCAGAGGCTGCGCTGCGGCGTGTCGATCGCCGCCGGCGCCGGCGCCGGGACCGCGGCCTCAGTCATAGCGGATCCGCGGGTCGAGGATGCCATAGAGGATGTCGGCGATCAGGTTGAAGAGCACGATCAGGATCGCGAAGATGAAGGTCAGCGTCTGCACCAGCGGCAGGTCCGCGCCCTGGATGCCGGTGATGAGCAGCTGCCCGAGCCCGTTCACCCGGAAGATCTGCTCGGTGATGATCGCGCCGCCGAAGATCGTCGGAATGCCGAGTGCGATCACGGTGACGACCGGGATCATGCTGTTCCTGAGCACGTGGACCAGCACCACCGTGCGCTCCCGCATGCCCTTGGCGCGGGCGGTGCGCACGTAATCCTGGCTGAGGTTGTCGAGCATCGAGGCGCGCATGTAGCGGCTGAGCTGTGCCGCGTTGGCGAGCGCCAGCACCGTAACCGGCATGACCATCTGCTTGACCTGCAGCCAGAACGTATGGACGTCGGTCACGTGCAGGTTGGTGTCGTAGATCGACGGCAGCCAGCCGAGCTTCACCGAGAAGATCACGATGAGCAGGAGGCCGGTGAAGAACGTCGGCACCGAGAAGCCGATCATCGAGAAGAGCGTGCCGACCTGGTCGAACCAGGAATACTGCCGGTAGGCGGAAATCACCCCGATCGGCACCGCGATCAGGATGCCGACGAGGTAGGAGAGCCCGACGACCCACAGCGTCTGCGGCAGGCGCTGGGCGATGAGATCGACGACCGGCGAGCGGGTCTGCCAGCTGATGACCCGCAGCCGGTCGCCGCTGCCGATCGTCCAGCCGGTCCACTTCTCGATGAGGTTGAGCGGCTCGTTCACGAAGAACTGGATCAGCCACCGGAGATAGCGGACGTGGAACGGCTGGCCGAGGCCGAGGCTCTCGCGGATCTTCTCGCGCACCTCCGGCGGGATCGTCAGCGGCAGGTTCGCGGTCGGATCGCCCGGCGACAGGTCGAGCAGCGCGAAGATGATGAAGCTGATGACGAGCAGCGTCGGGATCGCGAAGAGCAGGCGGCGGATCGTGAAGGTCAGCATCGCGCGCCTCCGCAAGGGAGGGCGGCCCCGACGGCCGACGCCGCCGGGCCGCCGCCGGTCACTTCACGCGGTACCAGTCCGCCGCATTCCACAGCTCGCTGTCCCAGGCGTTCATCTTCACGCCGCCGAGCGCGTTCGACTTCACCGACATGCGGCCGCGGTCGACGAGCGCGATGAACGCCGGCGAGTTCACGATGAGGTCATTCGCCTTGATGATGATCTTCGAGCGCGGCTCGTCGCCCGCGGTCTTGGCGAGCTCGTCCATGGTCGCCTCGAAGTCCTGGTTGCACCAGCGCGAGGTGTTGCCACCCTGCCACTGCGTCTCGGGCCGCGGCGCCTCCGAGCAGCGCCACTCGCCGAGGTACTTCTCCGGGTCGGTGCCGTCGAAGTTGTTGGCGTACATCTCGACGTCGGCATAGAACTTCTGCAGCGTGTCGGGCGAGCCCGGATCGGAGCCGAAGAACACCGAGGCGTCGATGTTGCGCAGCTCGACCTCGACGCCGATCTCGTTCCACCACTGCTTGATGAGCGCCTGCGCCGCCTGGCGCACCGAGTTGTTCGAGGTCTGGTAGAGGATCGACAGTCGCCGGCCGTCCTTGCTCCGCACGCCGTCCGAGCCCTCCTTCCACCCGGCCTCGTCGAGCAGCTTCTTCGCACCCTCGATGTCCTGGGTCTTGCACCAGTCGTTGTTCGGCGAGGCGTTGATCTCCGGCGCCGGCACGAGGTTGCAGGTGACGCGGCCGGCGTCGCCGTAGCCGGTCTCGACGAGGATCTCGCGGTCGATCGCGAGGCTGAGCGCCTTCACCACCCGCTCGTCGGTCAGGAACGGATGCGGGTGCGCCGCGGTCGACCGTTCGGCACCGAGCGCGGGGTCGGGGTCGGTCTGGTTGACCTGCAGCCGCTCGACCAGCGTCCCAAAGGCATTGATGACCTCGCCCTTGCCCGCCGCGGCCATCTGCGCCAGAATCTCGGGCTCGACCTGGGTATTCCAGGCATAGTCGTACTCTCCGGTCTCGAGCACCGAGCGCGCGGCACCCGCCGCGTCGCCGCCGCCCTTGACGATCGCGGTGGCGAAGGCGGGCTTGGCCGGGTCGCGGAAGTTCGGGTTGGCCTCGAGCGTCACCACGTCGTTGGCCTTGAAGTCGGTGACGCGGAACGGCCCGGTGCCGATCGGCTTGGTGTTGGCCTCGGTGCAGGTCGGCGCCTTCTCGCCCAGGCAGTCGGCGAACTGCGCCTTCTGCAGGATCGGCGACTGCGCCCCGACGAAGGGGCCGTAGGGATAGGGCTTGGCGACGCCGAAGCTCACCTTGATCGTCTGCGGGTCGACCGCCTCGACGTTGGTCACGTCGCCGAAGTTGGTGATCTGCGCGCAGCCGCCGTTGGGGTCGGTGCAGTATTTCCAGGTGAAGACCGCATCGTCGGCCGTCACCGGCGTGCCGTCCGACCAGAGAAGGCCCGGCTTCAGCTTCCAGGTGATCGACTTCAGATCCTTGGCGAGCCCGCCGTTCTCCAGCGTCGGCACGTCTTCGGCCAGATAGGGCACGATCTTGCCGGTCTCGTCGAACCGGGCGAGCGGCTCGATGACGAGGCTCGACGCCTCGAGATCCTTGGTGCCGTTCGAGAGATACGGCGTCATGATCGAGATCGCCTGCCAGTAGAGGATGTTGAGCTGGCCGTCGGTGCCGCGCTCGGCCATGGCCGAGGTGGCGCAGAGCGCTCCTGCGGCCGCGCCGGCCAGAATGTGTGGTAGCTTCATCGCGAACGCTCCTCGGTTGGTGCACGGGCCCGCGCTCATGCCGCGACCCTTGGTTGATCCCCGACGCTCGTGTCGTGGAGATGGCAGGCCACCCGCCGGCCGCCGCCCTGGTCGAGAAGCCGCGGCACCTCGATCCGGCAGCGGCCGAAGACCTTCGGGCAGCGGGTGTGAAAGACGCAGCCCGCCGGCGGGTTGGCCGGGCTCGGCACGTCGCCCTTCAGGATGATGCGCTCGCGCCGCGCCTCGACCGCCGGGTCGGGGCTCGGCACCGCCGAGATCAGCGCCTCGGTGTAAGGATGCAACGGCCGCGCATAGAGCGCCTCGGTCGGGCCGATCTCGGCCAGCCGCCCGAGGTACATCACCGCGACCCGCGTCGCGAGGTGGCGCACCATCGAGAGGTCGTGGCTGATGAAGAGATAGGTGAGGCCGAGCCGTTCCTGCAGATCCTCGAGCAGGTTCACGACCTGCGCCTGGATCGAGACGTCGAGTGCCGCGATCGGCTCGTCGCAGACGATGAACTGCGGGCTCAAGGCCAGCGCGCGCGCGATGCCGATCCGCTGGCGCTGGCCGCCGGAGAACTCGTGCGGGTAGCGGTTGGCGAAGGCGCGGCTGAGCCCCACCGCCTCCATCAATTCCATCACCCGCGCGCGGCGCGCGGCACGGGTGAGCTTCGCGTGCTCGTCGAGCGGCTCGGCGATGATCGAGCCGACGGTCATCCGCGGGTTCAGGCTCGCCTGCGGGTCCTGGAAGATCATCTGCATCTTCGGCCGCATCGCCCGGAGCGCGCGGCCCTCGAGCCGGGCGATCTCGCGGCCGTCGAGCACGATCTCGCCCGCGGTCGGGTCATAGAGGCGCAGGATCGCGCGCCCCGTCGTCGACTTGCCGCAGCCCGACTCGCCGACGAGCCCGAGCGTCTCGCCGCGCGCGATCTCGAAGCTCACGTCGTCGACGGCGCGGACCGAGCCGACCTGCCGGCGCAGCAGCCCCCGGTAGATGGGAAAGTGCATCTTCAGCCCCGAGACGCGCACCAGGGGGGCCACGGCCTCAGACATGGCGCGGCCCGTCGGTTGCGGGATCCCACCAGCAGGCGGCGTCGTGGCCGGGACCGACCGGCAGCCGCGGCGGGTTCTCGGTCAGGCACCGGTTGAAGGCGTGGCGGCAGCGCGGCGCGAACGGGCAGGCGCGCGGCTCGGCCATCAGCACCGGCGGCTGGCCCTCGATGGTGCGGAGCCGCCGCCCCCGGCTTCCGGTCACGCTCGGCACCGTGCCGAGGAGCGCGCGGGTATAGGGGTGCTGCGGCTCGGCGAAGATCCGGGCGACGGGCCCCTGCTCGACGACGAGGCCCGCGTACATCACCATGACGCGGTCGGCGATGCCGGCGACGAGGCCGAGGTCGTGCGTGATCCAGACGATGCCCATGCCGAGCCGCTGGCGCAGCTCGCGCACGATCTCGAGGATCTGCGCCTGGATCGTGACGTCGAGCGCGGTGGTCGGCTCGTCAGCGATCAGGAGCTTCGGGTCGCACGCGAGCGCCATGGCGATCATCACCCGCTGGCGCATTCCGCCGGAGAACTGATGCGGATAGGCGTCGAGCCGGCTCGCCGCATCCGGCAGCCCGACGAGCGCCAGAAGCTCCGCCGCCCGCGCGCGCGCCGCCGCCTTGTCGAGCCCGAGGTGCGCCCGGATCGGCTCCATCAGCTGGAAGCCGACGGTGAACACCGGATTGAGCGAGGTCATCGGATCCTGGAACACGAAGCCGATGCCGCCGCCACGCAGATCTCGAAGCTCGCGCGGCGTCATCGCGCGCACCTCGCGGCCCTGTAAGCGGATCGAGCCGCCGACGACCTCGGCCGGCGGGCTGGGCAAAAGCCCCATCAGCGACATCATCGTCACCGACTTGCCCGAGCCGCTCTCGCCGACCACGCCGAGCAGCTCGCCCGGCGCGACCGAGAAGCTCACGCCATTGACGGCATGCACCGCGCCATCGCGCGTGGCAAAGACGGTCCGGAGGTCGGAGACATCGAGAACCGGTTCGGGGCCGTCAAGCATGCATGTCGCCCCCTCCGCGACGCCGAGCCGCCCTTGCCCCCGGGCCGGTCACCCGGCCCCGGGCGTCCGAAGCCCATCTAACCGCAGAATTTCTCGTCCGACAACCGGGAACGCGCGACCCGACCCGCGAGCCCCGGTCGCGCGCCTCGCGCCTTGACCGCGGCGGCGCCGGCGCAGACTGTTTGCGCTCGTCGAAGGGGAATCCGCCCCTCTGCCGGGACCGGGACGCGGGACGCTGCCGGCGCGGCCCGTCGCCTCTCCCACCACCTCGCCAGCCGAAAGGACCGTCCGATGGCCGTCGTCAACCGCTTCGCCGATCTCGCGCCCGCCATCGCCGAATGGCGCCGCGACCTGCACGCCCACCCCGAGATCCTGTTCGACACCCACCGCACCAGCGGCATCGTCGCCGAGAAGCTGCGCGGCTTCGGCTGCGACGAGGTGGTCGAAGGCATTGGCCGCACCGGCGTCGTGGGCGTGATCCGCGGCCGCGGCACCGGCTCCGGCCGGGTGATCGGCCTCCGCGCCGACATGGACGCGCTGCCGATGCCCGAGGCGACCGGCCTGCCCTATGCGTCCGCGACTGCCGGCGCGATGCACGCCTGCGGCCACGACGGCCACACGGCGATGCTGCTCGGCGCGGCGCAGTACCTCGCCGACACCCGCAACTTCGACGGCACCGCCGTCGTCATCTTCCAGCCGGCCGAGGAGGGCGGCGGCGGCGGGCGCGAGATGGTCGAGGCCGGCATGATGGAGCGCTTCGGCATCCAGGAGGTCTACGGCATGCACAACCTGCCCGGGCTGCCGCTCGGCGACTTCGCGCTGCGCCCGGGCGCGCTGATGGCTTCCTCCGACAATTTCAGCATCGTCATCACCGGCCGCGGCGGCCACGCGGCGATGCCGCACACCACGATCGACCCGGTGCTCACCGCCGCGCAGACGATCGTCGGCCTGCAGCAGATCGCCGCGCGCAACGCCGATCCCTTGAAGCCCGTCGTCATCTCGGTGACGGGCGTGCGCACCTCCAGCAACGCCTCGAACGTGATCCCCGAGGAGGTCGAGCTCGTCGGCACCGCCCGCGCGCTCGACGCCGCAACGCAGGATCTCGTCGAGGCGCGCATGGCCGCCGTCGTCGCGGCCACCGCCGCCGCGCACGGCGCCACCGCGCGCTTCGTCTACGAGCGCGGCTATCCGGTGACGGTGAACTCCGCTCCCGAGGCCGACTTCGCCGCCCGGGTCGCCGCCGACGTGGTCGGCGAAGCCCGCGTCGACGCCGCCGCGCCGCCGATGATGGGGGCGGAGGACTTCTCGTTCATGCTGCGCGCCCGCCCCGGGGCCTTCGTCTTCGTCGGCAACGGCGACACCGCGGCGCTGCACCACCCGAAGTACGACTTCAACGACGACCTGATCCCGGTCGGCTGCTCCTACTGGGCGCGCCTCGTGGAAACCGCGATGCCGGCCTGATCCCTACGCTCGCGCGCCCTTGCCGCCCGCCATCAGCAGCGCCGCGAGCCGGCGCGCCTCCTCCGGCGACACCCCGGCGCAGCCGGGGACGCCCTCGGCGTGGCCGACGAGCTCGCCGAGCAGCACCGCGCGCGAGGCGTCGACGAGGCCGGCGCCGGTGGCGAGGTCGCGGCCGCGGCGCGCCTTGTTGTCCTGG
>JBDHSS010000047.1:0-14099 GCA_039808205.1 Paracoccaceae bacterium
CTCGGCTGGCGCTACACCGATGCCTGGATGTCGATGGCCGGCATGGGCGACAAGGGCGAGCCGAACGGCCTGCCGGTCGACGAGTGGGGCATCCGCGTCGACGAGAACTCGCGTCCCGTCGGCTCGTGCGTGGCGCGCGGCGGCGCCACCAACGACGCGGCTGCGGTCTACGCGGTGACCAAGGCGATCGAGTGGCTGCAGAAGTACACGCCGCCCGAGGCGCAGGGCATGACCTTCTCCGAGGCGGGCCCGGTGCCGGCGCGCGGCGACATCGCCCAGCAGATGTTCTGGTACACCGCCTTCACTGCCGACGTGGTCAAGCCCGGCATCGCGGTGATGAACGCCGACGGCACGCCGAAGTGGCGGATGGCGCCGTCGCCGCACGGCGCCTACTGGAGCGAGGGCACCAAGATCGGCTACCAGGACGTCGGCTCCTGGACGCTGATGAAGTCGACGCCCGACGATCGCGCCAAGGCCGCCTGGCTCTACGCCCAGTTCGTCACCTCGAAGACCGTCGACGTGAAGAAGTCCCACGTCGGGCTGACCTTCATCCGCGACTCCACGATCCACGACAAGTCGTTCACCGAGCGCGCGCCGCAGCTCGGCGGCCTGGTCGAGTTCTACCGCTCGCCGGCCCGGATCGCCTGGTCGCCGACGGGGACCAACATCCCCGACTATCCCAAGCTCGCCCAGCTCTGGTGGCAGAACATCGGCGACGCCATGTCGGGGGCGAAGACCCCGCAGCAGGCGCTCGACTCGCTCTGCGCCGAGCAGGAGAAGGTGCTGGCGCGCCTCGAGAAGTCGAAGGTCCAGGGCGACCTCGGGCCGAAGCTCAACGAGGAGAAGGATCCGCAATACTGGATCGACCAGCCGGGCTCGCCGGTCGGGCCGCTGGCCGACGAGAACCCCAAGGCCGAGACGATCTCCTACGACGAGCTCATCAAGTCCTGGCAGCAGTAACCGCGACCGGCGGCCCGGGATCCCCGGGCCGCCGCCTCGCGCCGAGAGCCGGTCCGCGCGCCCGGCTTCAGCGCGCGAACACCACCGTCTTGTGGCCGTTCTGCAGCACCCGGTCCTCGAGGTGCCACGCCACCGCCCGCGCCAGCACCCGCCGCTCGATGTCGCGGCCCTTGCGCACCAGATCGTCGGGGGTGTCGGCGTGGGTCACGTGCTCGACGTCCTGCGCGATGATCGGCCCCTCGTCGAGGTCGCCGGTCACGTAGTGCGCGGTCGCGCCGATCATCTTCACGCCGCGCTCGTGCGCCTGGTGGTAGGGCTTCGCGCCCTTGAACCCCGGCAGGAAGCTGTGGTGGATGTTGATGCAGCGCCCGGCGAGCCAGCCCGAGAACTCGTCCGACAGCACCTGCATGTAGCGCGCCAGCACCACCAGCTCGGCGCCGGAGGCGGCGATCACCTCGCGGATCCGCGCCTCCTGCGCCGGCTTGGAGTCGCGGGTGATCGGCAGGTGATGATAGGGCAGATCGGCGTTCTCGCTCCTCGCCAGCGTCGAGCGCGGGTGGTTCGACACGATGCCGACCACGTCCATGTTGAGCTCGCCGATCCGCCGGCGATAGAGCAGGTCGATCATGCAGTGGTCGAACATCGAGACCAGGATCAGCACCTTGCGCGGCACGTCGGCTTCGCGCAGCGTCCAGTCGAGCCCGAGGCGGGCCACGTCCTCGGCGAAGGCCGCCTCGAACGCGGCGATGGGCGCGTCCATGCGAAAGGCGACGCGCATGAAGAACTGCCCGGTCATCAGGTCGTCGAACTGCGCCGCCTCGGTGATGTCGCCGCCCGCGGCCGCCAGCCGGCTCGCCACCGCCGCGACGATGCCGGGACGGTTGGCGCACCTCAGAGTCAGGATATAGTCGGTCATCGTCTCTGCCTCCCCGCCGGGCCCCTCGGGCCGGCTCCGGCAGGGGAGATACCGGCCGCCGGCGCCGGTCGCCATGCCGGGCGCGACACTCGGCCCGACGGCGGCGACCGGGCGGCGGCGCGACACGGGAAAGGACCGGCCGATGACCGACTTCGAACGCACGCGCGCGCTCTTCGAGCTGCCCGAGGGCGTGATCTACCTCGACGGCAACTCGCTGGGCCCGCTGCCCCGCGGCGCCGTCGCGGCGGTGACGCGCACGCTCACCGAGGAGTGGGGCGGCGAGCTCATCCGCGCCTGGAACACCCGCGGCTGGATGGCGCAGCCGCTGGCGCTCGGCGACCGCATCGGCCGGCTGATCGGCGCGCCGCCGGGCAGCGTCGTCGTCGGCGACACGCTGTCGATCAAGGTGTTCCAGGCGCTCGCCGCCGCGCTGAAGCTCCGCCCCGACCGCCGGGTCATCCTATCGGACGCCGGCAACTTCCCCTCCGACCTCTACGTCGCCCAGGGCCTCATCGGCCTTCTCGGCCGCGGCCACCGGCTGGTCACGCCGGCGCCGGAGGACCTCGAGGCGGCGATCAACAGCGAGGTCGCCGTCGTCCTCGTCACCGAGGTCGACTATCGCACCGGGCGCCGCCACGACATGCCCCGCCTCACCGCCCGCGCCCACGCCGCGGGCGCGCTCGTGGTTTGGGATCTCGCGCATTCCGCCGGCGCGCTGCCGGTCGACGTGGCCGGCGGCGGTGCGGACTTCGCCGTCGGCTGCACCTACAAGTACCTGAACGGCGGCCCGGGCGCGCCCGCCTTCGTCTACGCCGCCCCCGGTATCGCCGAGATCGCCGAGCCCGCGCTCGCCGGCTGGCTCGGCCACGCGGCGCCCTTCGCCTTCGACCCCGACTATCGCCCGGCACCGGGCATCGCGCGCATGCGCGTCGGCACGCCGCCGATCCTCGCCTATGCCGCCCTCGCCGCCGCGCTCGACGTCTGGGACGGCGTCGACATGGCCGACGTGCGCGCCCGCTCGATCGCGCTCTCGGAGCGCTTCATCGCCGAGGTCGAGGCGAGCTGTTCCGAGCTCGAGCTCGCCAGCCCGCGCGACCCCGAGCGCCGCGGCAGCCAGGTCTCGTTCCGCTTCGCCCACGGCTACGCCGCGATGCAGGCGCTGATCGCCCGCGGCGTGATCGGCGACTTCCGCGCGCCCGACATCATGCGCTTCGGCTTCACGCCGCTCTACCTCGGCGAGGCCGAGGTGTCGCAGGCGGCCGCAATCCTCGCCCGCGTGATGCGCGAGCGGCTCTGGGACGACCCCGCCCACCGCCGCACCGCCGCGGTCACCTGACCGGGCGCCCGCGGCGCAACGGCGCCGCGATCGGGGGAACGGCCGCAGGGGCGGCCGTTCCCCCAGCGCCGGCCGAGCGGGAGCCCTTGCGGCTCCCCGAGGCCGGCGCTTCTCCGAGGCGTCACGCCTCGCGGTAGGTGCCCTTCTGCTTGGCGACGTGGGTGGCGATCGCATCCATCAACGGCGGCGACAGGCAGTCGTAGGGCTCGAGCGTCAGCTCGCGCAGGCGCGCGCGGACCCCGTCCATCTTTGACGGCGGCATCCCCTGCTCGATCACCGAGGAGACGAAGGCGGCAAAGGCGGGCGCCGACCAGCCGCTGTCGTCCGACAGCTCGGTGTGGACGAAGTCGAGGCCGTAGAACGGATGGTCCTTGTTCTCGATGCGGCCGTACATGTGCACGCCGCAACCGGTGCAGGCATAGCGCTGGATCGCCTTGCTCTCGTCGACGATCTTCAGCTTGTCGCCGTTGGCGGTGACGCTGACCTTGTCGCGCGGCACCACGGCGACCATCGAGAACGGCGCGCCCGCGGGCTTCCAGCACAGGCTGCAGCCGCAGATGTGGTTGTGCGCGGTGTTCGAGGCGAGCGTCACCTCGACCGGGTTGGTCGCGCAGTGGCAGTGGAGCTTGCCCCCCGCCATGTCGCCGCGGCCGGGCTTCACGCCCGCGTCGACCGATGGATGGATCGCAACGGCCATTTTCGTCTCCCTCTCTGTTATGGTCGGCTGCGCCCGTTGTCTCCGGTCGCCGCCGTCGGCTGCAATCGCACTTTCGTCGCCCGCGGCGGCCCGCGACGGTCACTCGATGACGAAGGTCGCCTTCTGCGTGTCGCCGCTCGTGCCCCGGATCCGCATCTCGTAGCTGCCGGGGGTGATCGCCACGAACGAGATCAGCGTGGTGCCCGCGTCGTCGAACTCGATCGAATCGAGCCCGAGCGGCCGCACCTCGATGTCATTGATCACCACCTCGTTGACCCAGACATTGCGGAAGAGGCCCGGCGCCTCGATCGCCTGCTCCTGCGTGCCGTCCGAGCTCACCTTGATCCGGTAATAGCCACCCGACTTGAGACTGTAGGCGCCGGCGCTCTTCATCGCGCCCGCGGTCAGCGTGATCTCGTCGAGGTCGGTGCGGTTCGAGCGCTCCATCAGCCCCGCAACCCCGATCTCGAGCGTGCGCGTGCCGGGCAGCGCCGCCGTCTCCCGCTTCGGCGGCGCGGCGTCGCCGTCCTCCTCCTGCGCCCGGACGAGCGATCCGGTCGCCGCCACGCCCCCTGCGAGCGCCAGCATCAGCACCAGCTTCCTCATCGCCCTTCCTCCCTCATGCGGCCAATCACGTCTCAGTCGGGCGACACCTGCACGCCCCACGGTTGCTGCCCCACCTGGATCGACTTGATGACCTTGTCCCTCGCGACATCGATCACCGAGACGTCGTTCGAGATGCCGTTGGTGGTAAACAGGTACTTCTCGTCGGGCGTGAACGCGAGCTGCCACACCCGCTGGCCGACCAGCAGGTAATCCTTGACCTCCCAGGTCTTGCCGTCGATCACCGCCACCCGGTTCGCCGGCCCGAGCGCCACGTAGACCTTGGAATCGTCCTTGGTCACGCGGATGCCGACGGGCTGGATCGCTTCGTGCGGCACGCCCGGGATGTCGAAGCCGATGGTCTTCAGCACCTCCTGGTTCGTCGGGTCGATCACCGTCACCGTGCCGCCGATCTCGGCCGAGACATAGAGGTATTTTCCGTCATTGGTGAACTGCGCGAAGCGCGGCCGCTGATCGACGAGCACGTTGGCAAAGATCTGGTGCGTCGTGGTGTCGATGAAGTGCGCCATGTTGGTCGTCTCGGAGGTGTTGACCAGCACCTTGCCGTCGGGGCTGATCCCCATGCCCTCGGGCTCGACGCCGACCGGGATCTCCGAGATCACCGTGCCCTTGTCGACGTCGATCGCGGTCACGAGGTTGTCGTCCTCGTTGGCGACATAGAGCGGGTTGCCCGACGGGTGCAGCACGCCGAGCTCGGGGTCGGGCCCCGAGGGCAGCGTGCCCGTCACCGTCTTCGTCGCGGTGTCGAGCACCTCGACGTGGTCGTCGTCCGAGGTCAGCACGTAGAGCCGCTTGCCGTCGGGGCTCAGGGTGATGCCGCGCGGCCGCTGGCCGACCGGGATGGTGTCGGTGACCTTGAGGGTGTCGCTGTCGAGAACGGTGATCGAGTTGCCGCGCTCGTTGCTGACGTAGACGGTATAGGCGCCGGCCGGCGCCGCGAGTGCGGCCAGGGAGGCGGCGGCGAGAAGAAGCTGGCGCATGCGGTCCCTCCGTCAGCCGCTGTGGTTCTTGCAGGTCGTCTCCGGCCGGTCGGTGCCGAGCGTGTCGAGCGGCGTCACCTGGTGCACGAACGGATCCTGGGGCGATACCGAGACCACGACGTTGTCGGCGGCGAGCAGGATCGGCTGGCGCAGCTGGCCGTCCCAGTCGCGGAACGACACTGCGTCGCCCTTGAACACCCCGAGCTTCAGGTCCGGTCCCTCGATGTAGCCGGTGATTGTCGCGAAGTCCGCCGAGCGCGACCGCGTCGCACCCTCGCCGACGGCGCGTATCGCCATCCAGGCGTTGTAGTCCTCGGGCCGCATGAAGCGCGTCGACTGCTTCTCGAAGCGGGTCTGCAGCTGCGTGCTGCCCCAGGCCTCCATCGCCGGGTGCCAGGTCGTCGGCCGGAGCCCGGCCGAGCCGACCACCGGCCGCGGCTCCCAGGTGTGATACGGCAGGTGCGCGGCGAAGACCTGGTTCTCGTCCGCGGCCATCACCACGTCGTGCTCGGCGGCCGACTGGGTGAAGACCGGCATCTGCGCCTGCACCTGGACGGTGCCGGAATCGGTGCGGCGCGCGCCCCCGGTGTCCTCGAACACCCGCTCCTCGACCACCTTGGCGCCGAACTTCCGCGCCGAGGCCTTGTAGTCGGTGGCGAGCAGCTTGTCCTCCGGGTGCGACCCCTCGATCAGGAACCACTTGTCCCAGCGCTTCAGCACCAGGAACTGCGCCAGCGCGTCGGTCAGCATCGCCCGGCTCGGCGCCAGGTGCAGCAGGTTGCGCCGGCAGTCCTCGCCGCGCAGCCGGTCGTCGGGGGCGAGCGCGTTCAGGATCAGCGCCCGGTCGCCGGCGGCGTCGGCGAGCTTCAGCGTCGTGTCGGCGTCGGCCAGCGTCACCACGAAGTGCACGCCCTTGCCGATCATCGCCTCGAGCGCCGCCACCGCCTGGTCCGGCGGCACCGCCGCGGTGGCGAGCGTGAACTCCTGGCCCATGAAGCTGCCGGTGGTGTTGTTGTCGGCGACAGCCAGCGTGGCGCCCGCGAAGCCGAGGTCCGCCGGCGGCAGGTCGAGGCGCGAGATCGGCAGTGGCCGGTCGCCGTCGACGCGCAGCACGCCGATCGCCACCACCTCCGCCGCCGCGGCCGGGAGCGCCACCAGCGTTGCCGCCAGCGCCAGCGTCGCGGCGGCCGCGAAGCGCGCGGGGCTGGTCAGGTGCTCGGGCATGTCATCCTCACTGGCCGGCCGCAAACGGCGCGACCGCCTCGAGCGGCCAGCCGTGCGCCGCCCAGCCGTCGACGCCCTCGGGATACCAGAACACCCGCGTATAGCCGCTCTCGACCGCGCGCCGCGCGGCGTTCCACGACATCCAGCAGTTGGCCTTGCAGAACACCACCACCGGCGCCGTCGGGTCGCCCTGCGTCACCGCCTCGAGGCCGGCGACGAGATAGGCGAGCGTCTCGTCGGCCAGCGCCTCGTAGCCGGTGTTGGGCAGCCAGACCGCGCCCGGAATCGTCTGGTGCGGGGTCTCGTGCCAGATCGTGCCCGCCGGCAGGTTGTCGGGTTTCGGCGGCCGCGGCAGCGCGTCGACGAAGCCGACGACGCCGGTCAGCCACAGCGCATGCGCGGCGTCGTCGCCGATCACCTCGGCGCCCTTCAGCGTCGCCGGAACCTCGTCGAGGTAGGGCTCGCCGCGATAGCCGTCGGGCTCGGTCACCGCCGCCCGCGCTGGCGCCGCGGCCAGCGCCGCGCCTGCCAGCGCCAGGGCGGCAACCATCCGTCTCACGGCTTGACCTCCGGCTTCAGCGCCGTGCCGTCGTCGTTCAGGAGCGGCACGCCGTAGTCGCGCAGGATCGCGTCGATCTCTGGCTGCAGCTTGCGGATCGTCGAGTTCAGCTGCCGCTTCCAGCGGTCCTCGCCGTTCCGCACGCCCATGGTGATGCGGTAGAAGAGCCGCGGCGACATCGGGTCGTTGAGGAGCGGCGTGACGACAAGCCCGTCGCCCCGCGCCTTGACGAGCGGCCCGCCGATCGGCCCCCACATCAGCGCCGCGTCGATCCTGCCGGCCGCGAGGTCGGCCAGCATGTCCTCGTTCGGGTGAAAGTGCCGGGTGTCGACCATCAGGTCGTAGCTCTGCGCATCCGGCAAGAGCCCGAGCTTGGCGAGGTGGGTGCCCGGCGGCGTGTTGGCGACGTAGCCGATCTTGCGCCCCTTGAGCCGCGGGTCGGAAAGCGCGGTCACGTCCTTGAGGTCGCTGTCGGCGCGGGTGACGATCACGTAGGCCGAAGTGTAGTAGGCGTTGGTGTTCTGCACCAGCTCGTCGCCCTGGGCATAGCCGATGATGACGTCGCAGCGCACCGCGCCGAGCGTCTGGCGCACGAAGCCCATCGCCATCGGATACCAGGTGTATTCGAGCTCGCGGCCAAGCTCGTGCGCGAAGAGCTCGGCGATCTTGTTCTCGAAGCCCTGCCCCGCCTCGTCCGACATCGGCAGGTTGGCGGGATCGGCGCAGACCCGGAACCCGGTCGGCGACACCAGGTCGGGAACCTGCGCCGGCACCGGCGGCGCGGCGCCGAGGAGGCAGGCCGCGGCACAGCCCGCGGCCGCCAGCCGCCGGGCGGGGTCAGCCCATGCAGGCATTCTCGTTCTCGGTGAAGGAAGCGGGCTTGTCGGCGTGCTTCGCCGGCCGGCCGCGCGGGATCGCCCCCGAGCCGATCGCCCGGAGATAGATATAGATGTCGTCGAGGTAGCACATGACGTTCTTGTTGGTGCCGAAGCTCGGCATCACCAGGTTGCCGGCCTGCTTGCCGTTCACCACGGTGTCGACGAACTTGTAGTAGTCGATCGTCATCACCGACTTTGCCAGCGCCGGCGCGTAGGTCGAGCCCTGCCCGTCGGGGCCGTGGCAGACGTGGCACTCGGAGTGATAGCGGCGATAGCCGGAGAAGGTGTACCAGTCGACCGTGCCGTCGTCGGCGATCTTGAACGTCGGCACGCCGTCGGCGGTCATCCACTTGCCGTCCTGTTCGGTGTCGGCGGTGGTCGGTCCCGGCGGCGCGTCCTGCGCGGCGGCGGCGACGGCGGTCGCGGCCGCCACCATCAGCCCGGCGAAGACGGGTCGTGCAAGTCTCATGCGGTTCCTCCCCCGGCTGCCGGGCGCTGTGATTGGTGGAAGTCGGCCGCACGCGCGGCTGCCTCAAGGCGACGGGCGAAACACGTGCCGTGTTTCGCCCGTCGTTCGGCTCAGGCCCGGATCAGTTGGGCAGCTCGAAGACCGTGAGCTGGCCGCCGAGCGCGGTGTAGTCGCTGAGCGCGGCATAGCCGCCGACCGCACCGAGGCCCGCCGTCGGCTCGGTCAGACCGGCCGCCAGGCCGATGCCGGCCCAGCCGCCGACACCCGACAGGATGCCGATGTACTGCTTGCCGTTGTGCTCGTAGGTCATCACGTTGCCGATGATGCCCGACGGGGTCTTGAACTTGTAGAGCTCCTTGCCGGTCTCGGCGTCGACCGCCTTCAGGTAGCCCTCGAGCGTGCCGTAGAACACCACCCCGCCCTTGGTCGCGAGCGCGCCCGACCACACCGAGAACTGCTCGGGCAGCGACCACTTGATCTCGCCCTTGACCGGATCCCAGGCGATGAAGTTGCCCATGCCGCCATGGCTGTTCGGCGCCGGGAACATCGACAGCGTCGCGCCGACATAGGGCTGGCCGGCGGTGTAGCTGACGCGGAACGGCTCGTAGTCCATGCAGACGTGGTTGGTCGGCACGTACATGAGCTGGGTCTCGGGATCCCAGGCCGAGGGCTGCTGGTCCTTGGTGCCGAGCGCTGCCGGGCAGATGCCCTGCGAGTTGACGTCCTCGCCGTTGTGCTCGGTCGACATCGCCGGAACCACGGCCGGCCGCCCGAAGGTCGGCGACTTCGGGTCCATGTCGACGCCGGTGGTCCAGTTCACCGCCGGGTCGTACTTGTTGGCGACGAGGAGCTCGCCGGTCTCGCGGTCCAGCGTGTATGCGAGGCCGTTGCGGTCCGGGTGGAACAGGAGCTTGCGCTCCTTGCCGTCCATCTTGGCGTCGAACAGCACCATCTCGTTGACGCCGTCGTAGTCCCACTCGTCATGCGGCGTCATCTGGTAAAGCCACTTCGCCATTCCCGTGTCGGGATTGCGGGCGAAGATCGTCATCGAGTACTTGTTGTCGCCCGGGCGCTGCCCCGGGTTCCAGGTCGACGGGTTGCCCGTGCCGTAATAGACGAGGTCAAGCTCGGGGTCGTAGCTGTACCAGCCCCAGGTGGTGCCGCCGCCGATCTTCCACTGGTCGCCTTCCCAGGACGCGAGCGAGCTGTCCTTGCCGATCGGCTTGCCGAGCGCCGTCGTCTTTTCGGGATCGACGAGGATCTCGGAGTCAGGCCCGGTCGAATAGGCGCGCCAGACCTGCTTGCCGGTCTTCATGTCGTAGGCGGTCAGGCTGCCGCGCACGCCGAACTCGCCGCCGGAGATGCCGACGAGGACCTTGTCCTTGACCGGCAGCACGGTGGCGGTGTTGGTCTCGCCCTTGGTCGGGTCGCCGTTGACCGTCTTCCACTTGACCTCGCCGGTCTTGGCGTCGAGGGCGACCAGCGTGGTGTCGGCCTGGTGCAGGAAGATCATGCCGTCGGCATAGGCGGTGCCGCGGTTGACCGTGTCGCAGCACATCACCGGGATCACGTTCGGATCCTGCACCGGCTCGTACTTCCAGACGATCTTGCCGTCCTGGTCGAGGTCGAGCGCATAGACGATGTTCGGGAACGGCGTGTGGACATACATCATGTTGCCGATGACCAGCGGCGAGCCCTCGTGGCCGCGCAGCACGCCGGTCGAGAAGGTCCACGCGACGCGCAGATCCTTGACGTTGTCCTTGGTGATCTGGTCGAGCGTCGAATAGCGCTGGTTGGCGTAGTCACCGGTCTGGATCGCCCAGTTCGCCGGGTTCTTGATGGCTTCCGTCACGCTATCGTTGGCTAACGCCGGCAGGCACGCGGTCGCCAAAAGCGCCGCGGATAGCGGCGTGACACAGCGAAGCGTCATTGTTTTCCTCCCGAATTCCGGCCTCGGATCCTACCGGTTTCCCGCCCCGAGGCCCTGGGCGGCCCGGTCAACCCTAAGTCCCGCGCCGGTTTCCTGTCCGGCGTCGCCCGTTGGTGCCGTCACTATCGAACCCGCTGCCGGGGGGGTCAATTGTAAAAACCCGGCCTCCCGACCAAAGGACTACGCGCCGGAGTCGCACCCCCTTGCGGCGTCCGGATTCGCGTGCGGCCGGTCACATGAACTGCTCGCGGATCAGCCGCTCCTCGAGGCCGTGGCCGGGGTCGAACAGGATGCGGTGGCGGATCTCGGGCACGCTCGCCACCTCGATCACCGTGGGCTCGCGCACCTCGCTCGAGTCGGCGACGGCCGAAACCGGCCGCTTGTCGGGCTCGAGGACCTCGAACGTCACCCGCGCCGCCTTGGGCAGCAGCGCGCCGCGCCAGCGCCGCGGCCGGAACGCCGCCATCGGCGTCAGCGCCAGCACGCCCGCCCCGATCGGCAGGATCGGCCCGTGCGCGGAGTAGTTGTAGGCGGTCGATCCCGCCGGCGTCGAGAGCAGCGCGCCGTCGGCGATGAGCTCGGTCAGCCGCTCGCGCCCGTCGACGAGGATGCGCAGCTTCGCCGCCTGCGGCCCGGCGCGCAGGATCGACACCTCGTTGATCGCCAGCGCCTCGATCAGCTCGCCGTCGGCGCGCGTCGCCCGCATCCGCAGCGGGTTGATGACCGCGGGCTCGGCCGCCGCCAGCCGCTCGACGAGCCCGGTCTCGCCGTAGGTGTTCATCAGGAAGCCGACGGTGCCGCGGTTCATGCCGTAGACCGGCAGCCCGACGTTGGCGTGCAGCGTCGACAGCATGAGCCCGTCGCCGCCGAGCGCCACGATCACGTCGGCGTCCTCGACCGGGTGCTGGCCGTAGCGCTTGGTCAGGCGGCCGAGCGACTCGCGTGCGAGCGGCACCTGGCTCGCGGCGAAGTGGATCCGCCCGTAGGCCACCGCCGCGCGCTCAGTGCGCCATCAGGACCGCCACCTCGGGCACCTTCAGCATGCTCGTGGTGGTGCCGCCGAAGATGCGCTCGCGCAGCCGCGAGTGGCCGAAGCCGCCCATGACGACGAGATCGGCGCCGAGGTCGGACGCCGCGCGGCGCAGCACCTCGCCGGTCTCCTTGCCCTCGCGCGGCAGGCGATGCACCTCGGTCGCGATGCCGTGGCGCCCGAGGTAGGTGGCGAGATCGGCCCCCGGCTCCGGCCCGTGCCCCTCGAAGGACGGCACCGGATCGATCAGCACCGCGTGCACCTTGTCCGCCGCCTGCATCAGCCCGATCGCGTCGCGCACCGCCTTCGACGCCTCGACGCTGGCGTCCCAGGCGATCATCACCGTGCGCGCCGCCGGGAAGGTCGTCGCGCCCTTCGGCAGCAGGAGGATCGGCCGACCCGACTCGAAGAGCACCCCGTCGAGCACCCAGCTCTGCAGCTGGCTGTTCTCGGTGTTCGGCGGCACCAGCGTCAGGTCGGCATAGCGGGCGAACCGCGCCGAGAGCGTCGCCACCGTGCCGCGGTCGACGAACTGCGCCTCGATCGTCGCCGGCACGCTCTTGCCGGAGAGCCGCTGGCGCAGCGCATCGGCGCGGGTCTGCGCCGCGTTCTGGCCGTCGCGGATCTCGCCGGCCCAGATGTCGTTCGAGACGATCCCGTAGGGCGAGGCCGGCGGCGGCGGCGCGATCCCGAGCGCCAGCAGCACCAGGTGCGCCTCCAGCTTCTCGCAGATCGCCACCGCACGGTCGACCTCGGCGTCGCCGCCCGCGGCCCCGATCGCCATGAACACCGTCCTGAACGTCATCGCGCTTCCCCTTCGATGGCCGCGACCGGATCTGGACCCGGCGCGCCGCGCCTGCGATAGATCATGCCGTGGCCCGGCGCGCCGCGCCACTCCCCGCTTCTTGACGCGGCGCGGATCGAAAGGGAAGGACGCCAATGGCTTTCGAGCAATTCCGTGCTGGACTCGCGATGCTTCTCGACGAGATCGCCGCCAACCCGTCGAACGCGCACGAGCTGCAGGAGACCCTGCGGGAGCGGCTGACCGAGATGCAGGCGCTCGGGCTGCCGCTGCCCGAGGATCTCGTGGGGCTGGAGCAGTACCTCGAGGACGACCTCGACCGCGCCGAGCGCCTGCGCCGCGCGCGCGCCGGCGAGGAGGACGACGCCCCCGTGAGCTGAGGCCCAGCCGAGGCTGAGGCTCAGCCGCGGCGGACGACCGCTGCCGCCAGCGCCGCGATCAGGAGCAGCACCACCGCCGCCGCCACGATCGAGGGGCTCGCCGGCGTGTCGAGGCGGAAGGCGGCGGCGAGCCCGCCGAGTGTCGCCAAGACGCCGAGACCGGCGGCGCCGACCGCCATGCCCTCCGGCGTGCGCGCCAGCGTCCGCGCCCCCGCTGCCGGCACCACCAGCATCGCGGTGATGAGGAGCGTGCCCACGATCTTCAGCGCCACCGCGATCAGCACGGCCAGCGCCAGCGTCAGCACCAGGCCTTCGCGCCGCGGCCGGATCCCGGTGGCGGTCGCGAGATCCTCGTTGAGGGTGGCGAGGAGCAGCCCCTGCCAGCGCCAAGCGACGAGCCCGACGATGGCCAGGGCGCCGGCCCAGATCACCGCGAGGTCGCCGCGCGTCACCGCGAGGATGTCGCCGAAGAGATAGCCGAGGAGATCGACCCGCACCCCGCGCAGAAAGCTCAGCGACACCAGCCCGAAGGCAAGCGCGGTGTGCGCGGCGACGCCCAGCACCGTGTCGGCGCCGTGCTCGCGCCCGGCGGCGCCCGCCACGGTCAGCGCCATCGCGGTCGTGGCGACGAGGACGCCGAGCACCACCGGCAGCCCGGTCGCCAGCGCCAGGGTGACGCCGAGGAGCGAGGCATGCGCGGTCGCGTCGCCGAAGTACGCCATCCGCCGCCAGACGACGAAGCAGCCGACCGGCGCCGCCGCCAGCGCGACGCCGAGCCGCGCCAGCCCGGCGCGCACGAGAAAGCTGTCGAGCATCAGGCGCCTTCCGGGCCGGCGGTCGCCGGCGCCTCGTGCCGATGGTGGTCGTGGCCGTGGTCGTGCCCGTGGTCATGCCCGTGGTCATGCCCGGGGCCCGGCGCGTGCTCGTGATCGTGCTCGTGCCGGTAGAGCGCCAGCGCGCCGCCGGTGCCGTGGCCGAAGAGCGCGCGGTACTCGGGTGCGGCCGACACCACGAGCGGCGTGCCCTCGCAGCAGACATGGCCGTTGAGGCAGATCACCCGGTCGGACGCGGCCATCACCACGTGCAGGTCGTGGCTGACCATCAGCACGCCGCAGCCAAGCTCGTGCCGCAGCGCCTCGACCAGACGATAGAGCCGCGCCTCGCCCGGCTGGTCGAGACCCTGCGCCGGCTCGTCGAGGACGAGGAGCTGCGGCCGGCGCAGCACCGCATGCGCGAGCAGCGCGCGCTGGAACTGGCCGCCGGAGAGCGCCGCGAGCTGCCGCCCGCCGAGGCCCGCGAGCCCGACGCGCTCCA
>JBDHSS010000048.1:0-14075 GCA_039808205.1 Paracoccaceae bacterium
GCGTCGATGTCGCGGTCGGTGAGGTCGTTCCAGGTGCAGCCGGCGCCGCGCATCAGGATCGCGCCGAGGCCGCAGCCGGCGGCGATCCAGAGGTCGAAGGGCCTGAGCCCGTCCCGGCTCGCCGCCAGCAGCAGGCCCCACCAGCACGGGATCAGCAGCAGCCAGGTTCCGATCGGCCGATCGGCCCGCGACAGCCGCAGGTAGGGCCGGGTCGCCGCCGGCGCCAGCCGGTCGACCCAGTTGCCGCGGGCCGCGTCGGACACCCGGCCTTCGGTTGCGTCCCCTTGCACCATCGTCGCGCCCGCCCCGACACCCTTTCCTCGGCGGCGCCGCTCGGCGTATCCTCGCGCGCGTCCGCGGGGGCATCTATGGCAGAAGTCGGGGGAAAGATCAGGCTCTTTGTGCAGGCCGACCTCGGCCCCGACGCCGAGGTCGTGCTCGACGCGGCCCAGGCGCACTATCTCTTTGCGGTGATGCGCCGGCAGCCCGGCGACGGCGTCGCCGTCTTCAACGGCCGCGACGGCGAATGGCTGGCCGAGGTCGCCGGCGCGGGCCGCCGCTCAGGCCGCCTCGTGGTGCGCAGCGCCGGCGCGCCGCAGCGCACGCCGCCCGACCTGTGGCTCGTCTTCGCGCCGATCAAGAAGGCGCGCACCGACTTCATCGTCGAGAAGGCGACCGAGCTCGGCGTCGCGCGGATCCAGCCGGTCTTCACCCGGCTGACCAACGCCGAGCGGCTCCGGCCCGAGCGGCTGCGCGCGCACGCGGTCGAGGCGGCCGAGCAGTGCGGCGAGACCTACGTCCCCGACCTCGCCGAGCCGATCAAGCTCGAGGCGCTGCTCGACGGCTGGGACGGGGCGCGCCGGCTGATGTTCTGCGACGAGAACCGCGCGGCGCCGCCGGCGGCGGCCGCGCTCGCCGCGGCCAGGCCGGGTCCGTGGGCGGTGCTGACCGGCCCCGAGGGCGGCTTCGCGCCGGAGGAGACCGCGCGTCTCCGCGCCCTGCCGTTCGTGGTGCCGGTGACACTCGGGCCGCGGGTGCTGCGCGCCGACACCGCGAGCGCGGCCGCGCTCGCCATCTGGCAATCGGTGCTCGGAGACTGGCGATGAGCTTCATTCGGCCCGAGCTCGCGGCGCGGCTCACCACCTGGCGCGAGCCCATCGGCTGGGCTGCGCTCCTCGTCGTGGGGGTCGCGCTCCTCTGGAGCGCCTACGTCAACCTCGAGCCGCTGCTGTTCGCGCTCGGCCTCGGCGCGACCGCGGTCGGCGGCGGCCTGCTCCTGCCGGCGCTGCGCCGGGTGCGGCTGACCGCCGAGGCGCCCGCCGAAGGCGTGGTGGTGATCGACGAGGCGCGGATCGCCTACCTCGGGCCGCGCGGCGGCGGCTTCGTCGACCTGCCGGCGGTCACCCGCGTCGAGATCGTCACCCGCCCGCACGTGCCGCCGGCCTCGGCGCACGCCTGGGTCATCACCACCGAGGACGGCGAGCGCCTGGCCATCCCGCTCGGCGCCACCGGTGCCGATCGCCTGCTCGACGCGCTGAGCCCGCTGCCGGGCATCGACTTCGACGCGGGCGTCGCCGCCGTCCTCTCCCGCCGCCCCGGCCGCGCCGTGGTCTGGCGCAAGGTCGGATAATCCGGCCCGCTCCCCTGCCCTTCGGTTTCTTCTTGGCGAGAATGCTCTCGCCGAAGGCATCCACGCGGAACGGGCGGGCCCGCGACGCCGGGCGTCTCAGAGCAGCAGGTCAAGCCGGTCGAGCATCTCGACTCCGGCGAGGTGCAGCGAGAAGTCGGCCTCGCCATCACCGTCGGTATCACCCGACAGCGTGCCGTCGGCGAAGCGCAGCTCGCCGGCGGTCCCGGAGAACGCCTGATCCCGGACGTAGGCGAAGGCCTGGTCGCCGGCGAGCCCCGCATTGGCATCGATGTCGCGCAGGCCGATGCGGTCGCCATTCCGGAAGTCGAGAATCGTGTCGCCCCACCGGCCGAGGCCCGCCTCCGCGGCGCTGGCGAAGCGGAAGAGATCGCTGCCGACGCCGCCGGTCAGCGCGTCGAGGCCGATGCCACCGGAGAGCACGTCCCGGCCGCCGTCGCCGAACAGCTGGTCGCCACCGTCGCCGCCGCGCAGGGTGTCGGCGCCGACCCCGCCGCGCAGCGTGTCGTTGCCGGCGCCGTCGATCAGCAGGTCGTCACCGATGTTGCCCGCGAGGGCGTCACCGCCGCCGCCGCCCTGCAACACGTCCTGGCCGTCCCCGCCGAACAGACGGTCGCGGCCCGCGAGCCCGCTCAGCGTGTCGTCGCCGATGTCGCCGTAGAGCGCGTTGCCGGCGGGATTGCCGGTGCCCGCGACGCCGACGGTCGAGTCGACATTCAGGATCTCGAGGTTGGCGGGAAGCGCGTAGGACACCAGGGCAAAGACGATGTCGGCGCCTTCGGCGGGACGCTCGCGGACGACGTCCCCGGCGTCGTCAACCTCGTACGCGTCGGAGCCGGCGCCGCCTGCCATCGTGTCGGCCCCGGGCCCGCCGACGAGCGCGTCTCTGCCGGCGCCGCCGCGCAGCAGATCCGCGCCCCACTCGCCGCCGACGTAGTCGTTCCCGCCACCACCGTCCATCGTGTCCATGCCGGCCGCTGCCAGCAGCCAGTCGCTTTCGGGCGAGCCATGGATTTCGTCGCGGCCCGAGTGCAGGAAATCGAACACCGCCTGGCCCACCCCCGCGCTGGCGAGCTGGTTGAACGTGTTCATGTCGCGATTGATATGGGTCTCCTGGAAGACGATCTGACTGCCGTACCGCAGGGTGATGGCGTCAAGGGTGCCGAACACATCCCCTTGCGCGTACCAGAAATGGCCGCTGTAGATCGTCCGGTATCCATCGTCGGAATCGAACACGATGCGCGTTGCGGTATTCTCGACAAGTGTTGCATCGCCGCCGGACCCGCCATCGCTCCAGTCCAGGCTGACGCCCTTGTAGGCCCGAAAGATCGCCACGATTTCCCCCTCGGATCGGTCTGCGCCGAAGCCCGAATCGAGCCTCGACTGCCGCCAGTCTAGCGCGCGCCCGGTCGCCCCGGCCGACGATCGGCGCTGTTCTCACCGAGATCGGCGCTTTCGGCGCCTGCTTCGCAACGGGGCGCAATTCCGCGCGGCCTGCCCCGTTGCGCATTGACTTTCCCATGCAGGACAAGGTGATCTGCGCCGGTTGGGTGAAGCGGTGGCGCGGCTGCCGCGCGTGCGGGGATCGGGGGACGGAATCGGATGCGGTGGCGGCTTCTCCTCATGATCGTCGCGCTCGTGGTGGTCGTCGGCGGCATCGTCGGCTTCAACCTCTTTCGCGACAAGATGATCGCCGGCTACTTCGCCACGATGCAGCCGCCGCCGGTCACCGTCTCGGTGGTGGAGGCGAAGCCCGTCACCTGGAAGCCGGGGATCGAGGCGATCGGCACCGCGCGCGCCAAGCAGGGCGTCAGCCTCGCGGTCGAGACCAGCGGCATCGTCAAGGACATCCTGTTCCAGCCGAACCAGAAGGTGACGGCCGGCCAGCACCTCGCGCAGCTCGACGACGCGGTGGAGCGCGCCGACCTTGCCGCGGCACAGGCCGAGCTCGAGCTCGCCCAGACCCAGCTCGAGCGGCAGCAGACGCTGCGCGCCCGCGGCGTCACCGCGATCAACGACCTCGACGTGGCGCAGGCGAGCGCGACCAGCGCCCAGGCGCAGGTGCTGAAGCTGACGGCGGTGATGAACCAGAAGAGCCTCGAGGCGCCGTTCGGCGGTATCATCGGCATCCCGCAGATCGACGTCGGGCAGTTCGTCTCGCCGGGCACCGTCTATGCGACGCTGCAGGATCTCGACAACATGCGCGTCGACTTCTCGCTGCCCGAGCAGCAGATCCCGGAGATCCGGATCGGCATGCCGGTGCGGGCGACGAGCGAGGTCGGCGATCTCAGCCTCTCCGGCCACGTCTCGGCGATCGAGCCGAAGATCGACCCGAACAGCCGGCTGGTGACGGTGCGCGCCGAGCTCGACAACCCCGAGCAGGCGCTGAACCCGGGCCAGTTCATCCGCGTGCTCGTCGAGCTGCCCGAGGAGCAGGGGGTGATGGCGCTGCCGCAGACCGTGGTGACGTCGAACCTCTTCGGCGATTCGGTGTTCGTGGTGCGAACCCAGGGTGAAGGCGATCAGAAGACCGAGAAGGCCGAGCAGGTGTTCGTCAAGACCGGGCGCCGCTCGGGCGGGCTGGTCGAGATCGTCTCGGGCGTCGCCGCGGGCGATGCGATCGTCACTGCCGGGCAGAACCGCCTGACCAGCGGCGCCGCGGTGAAGGTCGACAACACCGTCAACCCGCTGCCCGCCGCGGCGAGCGAGTAAGGGCGGGGACCGCGGCCATGCACTTCAGCGAGCTCTTCATCCGCCGGCCCGTGCTCTCGACGGTGCTCGCGGCGTTCATCCTGCTGATCGGCTTCTACGGCATCCTGAACCTCAAGGTACGCGAGTACCCGGAGGTCGAGGAGACGGTGGTGACGATCACCACCACCTACCGCGGCGCCCAGCCCGACCTGATCCAGGGCTTCATCACCGCGCCGATCGCCGCTGCGGTCGCGACGACCGAAAACATCGACTACGTGACCTCGCAGTCGACCCCGTCGGCGAGCGTGGTCAGCGTGCACATGAAGCTCGGCTCCGACCCGGACGTGGCGCTGACCGAGGTTCTGTCCAAGGTGCAAGGCGTGCGCGGCCAGCTGCCTGACGAGTCCGATGATCCGGTGATCGTCAAGGGCACCGGCATGCAGTTCGCGCTCATGTACCTCGCCGCGCTCAATCCGAACATGACCCCGGAGCAGATGACCGAGTACCTCGAGCGGGTCATCCGGCCGCGGATGTCGACGATCGAGGGCGTCGCGGAAATCCAGATCATCGGCGCGTCGAACTACACGATGCGGGTGTGGATCGACCCGCTGCAGCTCGCCGCGCGCAACGTGACCGCGACCGAGGTGCTGGCGGCGATCCAGGCGTCGAACTTCCTCGCCGCCCCGGGCAAGACCGAGAACGAGTACGTCCTGCACAACATCAACATGCAGACGACGCTGCAGACCCCGGAGGCGTTCGGCGGCGGACGAGCGCGAGGAGGTCGTCACCTTCAACGGCAAGCCCGGCACCTTCATCGGCGTCTTCCCGACGCCCGCGGCCAACCCGCTCGACACCGCCGACGCGGTGGTGCGCGAGCTGCCGGCGATCAACGCCTCGCTGCCGAAGGGCATGCAGATCGAGCTCGTCTACGATTCGACCGAGACGATCAGCGCCTCGATCCACGAGGTGTTCAAGACCATCGCCGAGGCGGTGGCGATCGTCGTCATCGTCATCCTCTTGTTCCTCGGCTCGTTCCGTTCGGTGCTGATGCCGGTGGCGACGATCCCGCTGTCGCTGATCGGCGTCTGCGCGGTGCTGCTGGCGCTCGGCTACTCGATCAACCTCCTGACGCTCCTCGCCATGGTGCTCGCGATCGGGCTCGTGGTCGACGACGCGATCGTGGTGGTGGAGAACATCCACCGCCACATCGAGGAGGGGCTGACGCCAATGGCCGCGGCGATCGCCGGCATGAAGGAGATCACCGGGCCCGTCGTCGCGATGACGCTGACGCTTGCCGCCGTGCTCGCGCCGCTCGGGTTCACCGGCGGGCTGACCGGCTCGCTGTTCCGCGAGTTCGCCTTCGCGCTCGCGGGCTCGGTCGTCATCTCGGGCATCGTCGCGCTGACGATCACGCCGACGATGTCGGCGCGGCTCCTGACCTCGGGCGACACCAGCCGCTTCCAGCGCGTCGTCGACCGGACCTTCGACCGCGTGGCCAACTGGTACGAGCGGCGGGTGTCGAGCTCGCTCGACTACCGGCCGGTGACGCTCCTGATGGTGCTGGCGCTGCTCGGCGCCACCGGGTTCATGTTCCTCAAGACCACGACCGAGCTCGCGCCCGAGGAGGATCAGGGGGCGCTGTTCTCGATCCTGAACGGGCCGCGCTATGCGACGCTCGACTACACCCAGCTCTTCACCGACCGGATCTCGCAGCTGACCCGCGGCATCGACGAGGTGAAGACCGAGTTCTCGATCGCCGGCGTCGGCCGGCAGGCCAACTCGGGCTTCTACATCTGGGTGATGAAGGACTGGGCCGACCGGACGCGCTCGCAGAAGGAGATCCAGCAGGACATCCAGGGCCGGCTCGGGGAGCAGACCGGGGTCGAGGCCTTCGTCTTCGCGCCGCCCACCCTGCCCGGCGCCGGCGGCGGCCTGCCGATCTCGGTGGTGCTGCAGTCGATCCATGATCCCGAGCGCGTGGTCGAGGTGGCCGACGAGGTGAAGGCCAAGGCGCAGGCCTCGGGCCGCTTCATCGTGGTGCAGAACTCGATGTCGTTCGACTCGCCCGAGGTGCGGGTGACGATCGACCGCGACCGCGCCGCTGCCCTGAACGTGCCGGTCAGCGACATCGGCGCGACGCTCGGGCTCCTCGTCGGTGGCGGCTCGATCGGCCAGTTCGACCGCGATTCCAACAGCTACGACATCATCACCCAGGTGCCGAGCCGGTTCCGCGACAACCCCGAGAGCCTCGGGCAGTTCTTCGTCCGCGCCGCCACCGGCGAGATGGTGCCGCTGAGCTCGCTGGTGCGGATCGAGACCTCGGCGAACGCGGTGGCGATCGAGCAGTTCAACCAGCTCAACTCGGCGACGATCTCGGCGCTGCCGTTGCCCGGCGTCACCACCGGCGACGGCCTGGCCGAGCTGCAGCGCATCATCGCCGAGTCGATGCCCGAGGGCTTCTTCATCGACTACTCCGGCCAGTCGCGGCTCGAGGTGCAGCAGGGCAACACCATCCTGACCGCGTTCGTGCTGGCGATCGTGGTGATCTACCTGGTGCTGGCGGCGCAGTTCGAGAGCTTCCGCGACCCGTTCATCATCCTGATGTCGGTGCCGCTGTCGATCTTCGGCGCGATCGTGCCGCTCAACCTCGGGCTCGGCACGCTCAACATCTACACCCAGGTCGGGCTCATCACGCTGATCGGCCTCATCACCAAGCACGGCATCCTGATGGTGGAGTTCGCCAACCAGCAGCGCGAGGAGCACGGGCTTTCCAAGCGCGAGGCGATCGTCGCGGCGGCGAAGATCCGGCTCCGGCCGATCCTGATGACGACCGCGGCGATGGTGCTCGCCGTGGTGCCGCTCATCATCGCCGAGGGCGCGGGCGCGGCGGCGCGCTACTCGATGGGGCTCGTGATCTTCACCGGCCTCCTGGTCGGGACGTGCTTCACGCTCTTCGTGGTGCCGATGTTCTACACGCTGATCTCGCCCGAGCACCACGCGACGCGGCCGGGGCACGAGCACCCGCAGCCGGATCCGCACGCGGCGTGAGGCGGCGGGCACGAGGGTGCCGCTCTCGACGGATTTGGCGTGGACAAATCCGTCCGCATCCGACCCCCCGAGGGCGGATGCGTCACGACGCATCCGCCGGGTCGGACGCGGACGGATTGGCACTGTCGGTGATGCGTCACGCCCCTTGCCTTCCGCGCATCCTGCGCTTCAGGCCCCCGGACCGGCAAACGCACGCGTTCGTCTGTCGGGCCGGGACTCGCTCCGGCCTGCGGCCGGAGCTTCGGGGGTGCTACGCCTGATAGCTGTGCTGAGAGGAAATTGGAGGCGACGACCGGAATCGAACCGGTGTGGACGGATTTGCAATCCGCTGCGTCACCACTCCGCCACGTCGCCCCGCGAGCCCGCCCCATGTAGCAACGCGAACTCCCGCAGGCAAGCCCGAAGCTCAGAACGCCAGCCGGTAGCCGGCCGCCTCGGCGACGTGCCGGCGCTCGACCGGCGCTGACGCCTCGAGGTCGGCGATGGTGCGCGCCACCCGCAGCACCCGGTGATAGGCGCGGGCGCTGAAGCGGAACCGCGCTGCGAGCTCGCCGAGGAGGCGCCGGGCCGCGTCGGTGAGCTCGACGATGGCCTCGAGCAGGTCGCCCTCGGCGTCGGCGTTGACCGACACGCCGGTCACGCCGTCGAACCGCGCGCGCTGCACCCCGCGCGCCGCTGCGACGCGCGCGGCGATGGCGGCGCTGGTCTCGCCGGCCGCCGCCTCGGCCAGGCTCTCGACCGGCACCTGCGGCACCTCGATGCGGAGGTCGAACCGGTCGATGAGCGGGCCCGATATCCGCCCGAGGTATTCCGCGCCGCACTCGGGCACCCGGGCGCAGGCGCGGGCCGGGTCGGCAAGGTGACCGCAACGGCACGGGTTCGCCGCCGCGACCAGCATGAACCGGCACGGATAGCGCACGTGCGCGTTGGCGCGCGCCACCACCACGTCGCCGGTCTCGATCGGCTGGCGCAGCGTCTCGAGCACCGCGCGCGGGAACTCCGGCAGCTCGTCGAGAAACAGCACCCCGTGGTGCGCGAGGCTGATCTCGCCGGGCTTCGCACCCCGCCCGCCGCCGACGATCGCCGCCATCGAGGCGGTGTGGTGCGGGGTGCGGAACGGCCGGGCCCGGCTGATGCCGCCCTCGTCGAGCAGCCCCGCGAGCGAGTGGATCATCGAGGTCTCGAGCGCCTCCTCGGGCTCGAGCGGCGGCAGGATGCCGGGAAGGCGCGCCGCCAGCATCGACTTGCCGCTGCCGGGGGGACCGACCATCAGGAGGTGATGCCGGCCGGCGGCGGCGATCTCGAGCGCGCGCTTGGCCTTCTCCTGCCCCTTGACCTCGACGAAGTCCTTCGACGTTGCCGGGTCCGCCACCGTGCCCGGCGCCGCCGGCGCGAGCGGCGCGCGGCCGGTGAAGTGGTTGACGAGGGCGAGGAGCGACTTCGGCGCCACCACCTGCACTGCGCCGACCCATGCGGCCTCGGCACCGCAGCCGGCGGGGCAGATCAGCCCGCAGTCGGCCTCCGCCGCGGCGAGCGCCGCGGGCAGCGCGCCGATCACCGGCACCAGCGTGCCGTCGAGCGACAGCTCGCCCAGCGCCACCTGCGACGCCACGGTGTCGCCCGGCACCACCTCCATCGCCGCGAGCAGCGCCATGGCGATCGGCAGGTCGAAGTGCGAGCCCTCCTTGGGCAGATCGGCGGGCGAGAGGTTGACGGTGATCCGCTTCGCCGGCAGCGCCAGCCCCATCGCCGTCATCGCCGCGCGCACCCGCTCCTTGGCCTCGCTGACCGCCTTGTCGGGCAGGCCCACGAGGTTGAACGCCGGCAGCCCGGCCGCGATCGCGCACTGCACCTCGACGATGCGCGCCTCCACGCCCTGGAATGCCACGGTATAGGCGCGCGCCACCATCGTCCGCTGCTCCGGAATGACCCGCGCGACCCTCGCGTGCGGGCGTTGCCGGATGGTTAACCGCTTGCGGTCGAGGGGCCCGGCCAGTCGCGCGCCGGCAGGTCGAGGTCGTAGCCCGCCTGCACCACCGGATCGGCGAGGCCGGCGGCGCGCCACTCGAGAAACGCCGGATCGGCGAGGTGGGCGGCGACGTAGGCCGCCGCCTCGGTGCCGACCGGCAGGCCGTAGGTCGCGATCCGCGTGGCGACCGGGGCATAGAACGCGTCGGCGAGCGAATAGGCGCCGAAGAGCCACGGGCCGCCGTTGCCGTGGGCGGCGCGGGCGTGCTGCCAGAGCTGCTCGATCCGCGCGAGGTCGGCGCGGACGGCGGCGTCGGGCGCGAAGCCCGCATAGGCACGTCGGAGGTTCATCGGGCAGGCGGTGCGCAGCGCCACGAAGCCCGAATGCATCTCGGCGGCGAGCGCGCGCGCCAGCGCCCGGGCCGCCGGCGCGGCGGGCAGGAGCCCGGCGTCCCGGTGGCGCTCGGCCAGCGTCTCGGCGATGGCGAGGCTGTCCCAGACCACGACGCCGGTCTCCTCGATGCGGAGCGCCGGCACCGTGCGGGCCGGCGCGAAGTCGGCGAGGAGACGCGGAAGCTCGTCGGAATAGAGCCGCCCGAGGCGCACCGTGACCGGCAGGCCGAAGCGCGCGAGCATCAGCCAGCCGCGCAGCGACCAGCTCGAATAGGCACGGTCGCCGATCGCCAGCACGTAGCTCATCCGGTTTCCCCCCAAGGTGCAGCAGCCAGCCTTCCGCGGGCCGGGCCGGCGGTCAAGACCTTGCGCCGGACGAGCCGGATTTCACGTCTTCGTGGGGCCGTCGGCGGGGGCGGTCGGAGCCCGGTCGCACGAATGTCGCTTAAAACCAGTCGCTTGCATCCCGCTCGGCGTCCGCCGGAGCCGCCAACCTCCCGCGCGGGTGATTTCCCTGGAACCCGGCAGTGATCCAATGGTTGACCAGAAGCGTAGCCGGTACAAGAGGGTCAGACCACGCATCACGCGTGCCCGGCCGCCAAGGAGGTCGCGATCATGGCATTTCAGGATCCGGGGATTCGGACCGTGACCCGGCGCGCGATGGGCGCCGAGATGCTCGACGTGGAAACCGAGCTCGCCCTGGCGCGTGCCTGGCGCAACGACGGTGACGAGAAGGCGCTGCATCGGCTGGTCAACGCCTACATGCGGCTGGCGATCTCGATGGCCGGGCGGTATCGCCGCTATGGCGCGCCGATGCCCGACCTGATCCAGGAGGCCGGCGTCGGGCTGATGAAGGCGGCCGAGAAGTTCGATCCGGACCGCGGCGTGCGCTTCTCGACCTATGCGGTCTGGTGGATCAAGGCCTCGATCCAGGATTACGTGATGCGCAACTGGTCGATGGTGCGGACCGGCTCCACCTCGTCGCAGAAGGCGCTCTTCTTCAACCTGCGCCGGGTCCGGGCGCGGCTGGAGCGCGAGGCCGGCGCGCAGGGAGAGGTGCTGGACGGCCATCGGCTGCGCCAGATGATCGCGGCCGAGGTCGGCGTGCCCTTGCGCGACGTCGAGATGATGGACGCGCGCCTTGCCGGCTCCGACTATTCGCTCAACTCGCAGCAGGCTGGCGAGGAGGGTCGCGAGTGGCTGGAGACGCTGGAGGACGCCGCACCCCAGGCCGCCGAGACCGTCACCCGCAACGCTGATCTCGATCGGGTGCGCGGCTGGCTCGCCGACGCGCTGGCCTCGCTCAACGCGCGCGAGCGGATGATCATCGTCGAGCGCAAGCTCCGCGACGAGCCGCGGACGCTGGAGAGCCTCGGCCAGGAGCTCGGGCTCTCCAAGGAGCGGATCCGCCAGCTCGAGGCGCAGGCGCTGGCCAAGCTCCGGCGACGGCTCGAGAGCGTCACCGGCTCCGCCGCGGAGATGCTGACGACAGCGTGATCGGAATCGCGTGACCCTGCCACGGGCGCGTGCGATAGTCCCGCGATCGACAATGAGGTTGGGGGCGAGGTGCAGCGCCGGATCACGATGATGGCGGCGGCATGTGCGCTGCTGCTGCCGGCAGCGGCGCAGTCGACGTCGGTCACCGAGGTGATCGCGGCGGCGCGCGGCGCCGACATCATCGTGCTCGGCGAGATCCACGACAACCCGACGCACCACGCGACGCAGGCGCAGATCGTGGCCGCGCTCGATCCAGCGGCGCTGGTCTTCGAGATGATCCCGCAGACCGCCGAGGACGAGATCAACGCGCTGCGCGACGCCGGTGCGGGGCGCGACGCGCTGGCGGCGGCGCTCGACTGGCAGAACAGCGGCTGGCCCGACTTCGCGCTCTATGCGCCGATCCTGGAGGCGGCGCCGCATGCGCGCGTCTTCGGCGCCGAGCAGCCCGAGGCCGACGTCCAGCGCGCGATGGTGGAAGGCGCGGCCGGCGTCTTCGGGCCCGACGCGAGCGCCTATGGCCTCGACGTGCCGCTGCCGCCGGCCGAGCAGATGGCGCGCGAGGCGCTGCAGGCGCGCGTGCACTGCGGGACGCTGCCGCGGCAGATGCTGCCCGGCATGGTCGAGGCGCAGCGGCTGCGCGACGCCGGGCTCGCCGACGCTGCCCTCTGGGCGCGCACGATGACCGGCGACGGCCAGGTCGTGGTGATCGCCGGCAGCGGCCACGCCGACCAGGCGCGCGGGGTTCCTGCCGCGCTCGCCAGCGCCGCGCCCGAGCTCAAGGTGCTCTCGGTCGGCCAGTTCGAGGCGCCGCCGGACGACCCAGGTGACTACGACCAGATCCTGCTCGCGCCGGCGCCCGCCCGGGTCGACCCCTGCGCCGGCGTCGCCGCGCCGAGCGACTGAGGCCGGCGTTGGCAAAGGGGCTGCGCGCGGAGTTCTGGCGGCGGTATCCGCTTGACGCGCTCAGCCGCGCCGAATGGGAGGCGCTCTGCGACGGCTGCGCCAAGTGCTGCCTCGTCAAGCTCGAGGACGAGGACACCGGCGAGGTCACCTACACCCGCGTCGCCTGCCGCCTGCTCGACCTCGACACCTGCCGCTGCGGGAACTATGCGCTGCGCCGGCAGCTGGTCGCCGGCTGCGTGTCGCTCGGCATGGAGAACCTCGAGCGGGTGCTCGCCTGGATGCCGCGGAGCTGCGCCTACCGCCTGGTGCACGAGGGGCGCGACCTCGAGCCGTGGCATCCCTTGATCTCCGGCGACCCCGAGAGCGTGCATCGGGCCGGCGTGTCGCTGAAGGAGCGGATGGTGGCGGAATACGCAGTGACGGAAGACGAGTGGCCCGACCACGTAATCGAGGAGGACGTCTGATGTGGTTCGCTTCCGACAACACCAGCCCGGCGGCGCCGGAGGTGGTCGCGGCAGTGCTGCGCGCCAACCAGGGGCACGCGGCCTCCTACGGCGCGGATGCGGCGATGGCGCGGGTGACGGCGCGCCTGCGCGAGATCTTCGAGGCGCCGGAGGCGGCGGTCTACCTGGTGCCGACCGGGACGGCGGCGAACGCGCTGGCGCTCGCGTGCCTCTGCCCGCCGTGGGCGACGATCTACTGCCACCGCAACGCCCACGTCGAGGAGGACGAGTGCGGCGCGCCGGAGTTCTATACCGGCGGCGCAAAGCTGACGCTGCTCGACGGCGCGCACGCCAAGATTGCGCCGGAGAGCCTGGCGCCGGCGCTGGCCTTCGCCGCGCGTGGCGGCGTGCACAACGTGCAGCGCGGGGCGCTGTCCCTGACCAACGCCACCGAGGCGGGCGCGGTCTACCGGCCCGACGAGGTGGCGGCGCTGGCGGCGCTGGCGCGCGAGCACGCCGTGCCGGTCCACATGGACGGGGCGCGCTTCGCCAACGCGCTGGTGCATCTCGGCTGCACGCCGGCGGAGCTGACGTGGCGGGCCGGCGTCGACGCGTTGAGCTTCGGCGGCACCAAGAACGGCTGCCTCGGCGTCGAGGCGGTGATCCTCTTGGACCCGCGGCGCGCCTGGGAATTCGAGCTGCGCCGCAAGCGCGCCGGGCATCTCTTCTCGAAGCACCGCTTCCTGTCGGCGCAGATGGAGGGCTACCTCGCCGACGACCTGTGGCGGACGCTGGCGGGACAGGCGAACGCGCGCGCGCGCCAGCTCGCCCGCGGCATTGTCGACCTGCCGGGCGCGACCCTCGTGCATCCGACCGAGGCGAACGCGGTCTTCGCCGCCTGGCCGCGCGCCGGCCATCGCGCCGTGCGCGCGGCCGGGGCGCAATACTATCTTTGGCCCGGGCACCAGAGCACCGAGGGCGCCGACGACGAGCCGGTGTCGGCACGGCTGGTCTGCAGCTGGTCGACGACGGAGGCCGACGTCGAGGCCTTCCTCGCGGCGCTCCGCTCCGGCGAGCCGCGGGCGGCGCTGGCCGAAGCCCGCGGGGCGTGAAGCTGGCAGACGAGCCTGCGGCTCCGCGACACCTGGCGCGACAAGCGGACGCACGGGCGGGCCGGCGCGCCGCCCTCGCGCAAATCCGGGGCTTTGCAAGCCCCGGGCGCGGTGCTACCCCAACCGCCGAAGCCGACCGCCCGAGCGCCGCCATCCGCGAGAGGTCCCGCCTGTTGATGATGAACCCCCTGTTCAAGCCGAAGCTGATCGCGGGCAACTCCAACCGGCCGCTGGCGACCTCGATCGCCCGGCGGATCTCCATGCACCGCGGCGAGACGGTCGAGCTGGTCAAGACCCGCGTCGAGCGCTTCAACGACGCCGAGATCTTCGTCGAGGTGTTCGAGAACGTCCGCGGCGAGGACATGTTCATCA
>JBDHSS010000049.1:0-14020 GCA_039808205.1 Paracoccaceae bacterium
GCGAGAACGAGGAGCAGCGGCCAGACGAAGCGCAGCCACTTGTCGTAGGCGACCCGGCCGATCGCGAGCCCGCCCATCACCACCGCGAAGGTCGGGTTGAACAGGTTCACCCAGCCGTTCGCCGACTGGTAGGCGGTGACGACGAGGCTGCGGCTCACGCCGGCGAAATCCGAGAGCGGCGCCAGGATCGGCATCGACAGCACGGCGAGCCCGGACGACGACGGCACGAGGAATGACAGCACCGTCTGGTTGAGCAGCATGCGGTTGATGAAGGCGATCGGGCCAAGGCCGCCCAGCGCCGCCTCGCGCGCGTGCAGGATGGTGTCGGTGATCTTGCCCGCGTCCATCACCACGACGATGCCGCGCGCCACCCCGATGATGAGCGCGACGCCGAGGAGGTCGCGCGCCCCGGCGACGAAGGTGTCGACGAAGGTGCCCTCGTCCATCCGCGTCTCGGGATCGAGCTTGGCCACGAAGAAGGTGAGGATCGCCATGCCGAGGAACAACCCCGACATCTGCCCCATCCACCAGCCGCGCGCGATCACCCCGTAGAGCATCAGCGCGAAGGTGAGCGCGAAGAGCCCGAGGATGAGCTCGCGCACGCGGGTGAACGCGGGCAAGGGCGCACCCACCTCGGACCCCTTCAGGAAGTGCTGGATGTTGGCCTCGCGCTGCGCCGCCACCACCGAGCGCGCGGGGTCGGCCTTCACCCGCCGGGCGTAGCGCATCACGAAGAGGATCCCCGCCGCGAGGCAGGCGAACAGGATGAAGACGCGGAGCAGCAACCCGTCGGTGAAGGGCACCCCGGCCGCGTTCGAGGCGATCACCGTCGCGAAGGCGTTGAAGGTCGACCCGAGCGTGCCGATGCCGCAGCCGAGCAGGATCACCGCGACCCCGGTCAGCGCGTCGTAGCCGGCGCGGATGAAGACCGGCAGCACGATCGCGTAGAAGGCGAGGCTCTCCTCGGCCATGCCGTAGCTGGTGCCGCCGGCGGCGAAGGCGGCCATCAGGATCGGGATCATCCAGATCTCCCGCCCCCGGAGCGCGGTAAGAAGCCAGCCGATGCCGGCGTCGATCGCACCGGTCTTGGTCACCACCGCGAGGAAGCCGCCGATGACGAGCACGAAGACCGCGACGTCGACGGCGTTGGCCATGCCGGTGTCGGGGTCGTAGAGCCCGGCGATGGGCGCCATCAAGACCGCGACGATCCCCTGCGGGTTCGGCTCGACCTGGTGATAAGTGCCGGGGACCGGCGCCTCCTTGCCGAGCGTCTCGTTCATCGCGCGGTCGTACTGGCCGGCCGGGATGAACCAGGTCAGCGCCGCGACCACGATGATGAGCGCGAAGAGGATGGTGAACGCCGTCGGAAACTTCTTCATCGGTCGCTTTGCTCCGTCTCGGCGCTGCGCCGTGCCCCGTGCCCGGCCGCCGCGCCGCCTCATGGTGTGATGCGCTCCCGGGGGCAGCGTCAGCCGTCGGGCCCCTCCTCGCCGAGAAGCCGGCCGATCTCGTCCTCGAGCTCCGCGATTACCATGCGGAAGTCGCCGATCTCCGGGCGCTCCGCAGCGTCCGGGCGCGCCTCGAACCGGGCGAGGCTCTGCTGCGCCAGCGCGTACTCCTCGCAGATCTCGCGAAACCCCCGGCTGCTCAGCGCCAGTCGCCGCAGCCGCCCCGCCGCCTCCGGGAAGCGGGCGAGGGCCCGGGCGAGGCCTGTCTCGGCGGTCTCGGGATCGACCATGGCGCTCCCTCGTCTGGAGAGTTCCAAGGCTCGGGCAGCCGCTCCCGTCTGGCGAAGTACGTTACCGTTAGCTACAGCCGGAGGAAGAGCGAGATCGCCCCGACGTTGACGATGTCGACGAAGAAGGCCGAGACCAGCGGCAGGATCACGAACGCGGTCGGCGCCGGCCCGTAGCGGCGGGTGATCGCCGACATGCTGGCGATCGCCGTCGGGGTCGAGCCGAGCGACAGCCCGGTGAAGCCGCCCGACAGCACCGCCGCGCGGTAGTCGCGCCCGAGGGCCGGGAAGACCACGAGCACGATGTAGGCGGCCGCGACCACCGTCTGCACCGCGACCAGGATGAAGAGCGCGGCGGCGCTGCCGGCGAGCGTCCAGAGCTGCAGGCTCATCAGCGACATCGCGAGGAAGATCGACAGCGCATAGCTCGACACGAGCTCGAGCGCCGCGGTGTGCGCCGGCCAGCGCAGCCGCGGGAACACGAACGGCACGGTGTTCGACAACAGGATGCCCATGATGAGGCATGGCACGAAAAGCGGCAGGTTGATCCCCGTGGCCTCGGTCAGCCAGGCGTGCGCGAGATAGCCGAGGATGACCGCCACGTTGACCGCGAGCATCGCCCGCATCACCCCCATCTTGTCGATCGGCGCGGCGTCGGCCTCGGGCGGCAGCTCGCCGCCCGCCTCGCCCGCGCCGGGCACCTCGATCGCGTGACGCTCGATCAGCATCTTGGCGAGCGGCCCGCCGAGCAGGCTCGCAATCACGAGGCTCACGGTCGCGACCGCCAGGCCGCTCTCGAGCGCTGCGGGAAAGCCGTGCTCGGCGGCAATGGTCGGCCCCCAGGCGATGGCGGTGCCGTGGCCGCCGACGAGCGACATCGAGCCGACGACGACGCCGGCGGCCTTCGGCAGCCCGAGCGCCACCGCACCGATGGTGCCGACGGTATCCTGCAGGAAGACGAAGACGACGGTGACAAGGCAGAGCATCCCGAGGACGCGCCCGCCGGCGGCAAGGTCCGCGAGCCGCGCGTTGACGCCGACGGTCGCGAAGAAGATCACCAGCAGCTTGTCGCGGGTCGTCATGTCGAAGCCGATGTCGACGCCGAGGAAGCCGTGCGCCGCCCAGAACAGCACCGCGGCGACGAACCCACCGGTCACCGGCTCGGGGATGCTGTAGCGGCGGAGCAGCTCGACCCGCTGGGTGATGAGCACGCCGACGAAGAAGACGACGATGCCGATGGTGAGCGCGAGGAAGTCGGGCGCCACCAGCTGCCTGGGGCCGTCCTGCATGGCGTGGCGTCCTTTCGTTGCGGCGGCACAGGCTTCACGAGCCGCCGTCGGCGGCTAAGTACGTTACTGTTTACGACCTCGCGACTTCCGGTTTCGGAACCCGGCCGGCTGTGACATGATCCGGCCGCAAAAGCGGCGAGGCGTGGCGAGCGGATCATGGTTGCGGAGGAACAGGCGGCTTCGACCGACGCCGTTCGCGCGGAATTGGCCCGGATCGTCGGCTCGCCGCATTTCGACGCCAGCGAGCGCAACCGCGGCTTCCTGACTTACGTCGTCGAGGAGGCGCTCGCCGGCCGCGGCGATCGGATCAAGGCCTATGCGATCGCGACCGAGGTCTTCGGGCGCGACCCGAAGTTCGACCCCCAGCTCGATTCGATCGTCCGCATCGAGGCCGGGCGGCTGCGCCGCTCGCTCGAGCGCTACTACCTGACCGATGGCCGCGCGAGTCGGCTGCGCATCGACATCCCGCGCGGCGGCTATACCCCGACCTTCGGCACCGCCCATGCCGCGATTGCGCCGCCGGCGCATGCCAGCGTGCCGGGCGTGCTGGTGACCGCCTTCGAGGAGGAAGGCGACCAGACGGCGTTCCCGAGCTTCACCCGCGGGTTCACCCGCTCGCTCGTCATCGCGCTCTCCCACCTCGACGGCCTGCGCGTCTTCGGCGCCGAGGGTGCGCTGCGCCGGCCCGGCGATCTCGACGGCCGCGCGTCGAGCCCGGAGTTCGCCCCCGACTACCTCGTCACCGGCCAGACCGCGCTTCTCCCCGACGGCTTCGAGATCGGCGTCCTGCTCGTCGAGGCCGCGAGCGGCCGCGTGGTCTGGGCCGAGACCTTCGAGCGGCGCGCTCCGGCGTCCGCGATCATCGCGCTCCGCAACGAGCTCGCGGTCCATGTCGCCCGCGCGCTCGCGCCACCCTGCGGTGCCGTCGCGCCCGACCGCGCGCCCGAGGCCGAGGGACGGGCGGCGGAGCCCTTTGGCAGCTACGCCGCGGTGCTGCTCTTCCACGCCGACTGGCGGACCTTCGATCGCGAGAGCATCGCGGCGGTGCATCTCGCGCTGGAGCGCACGATCGCGGCCGAGCCCGACCACGCCGAGGCGCTCGCCTGCCTGTCGCTCGTCCACTCCAACGCCTTCCGCTTCGGCCACCCGATCGACCCGGCCGACCCGGAGCCGCGGCGGCGCGCGCTGGCGCTCGCCACGCGGGCGACGGTGCTCGCCCCGAGCTCGAGCTGGGCGCACTATGCCCTCGGCCTCGCCCGCTGGTTCGTCGGCGATGTCGCGGGCGCGCTCGCCGCGCTCGAGACCGGGCGCCGGCTCAATCCGAACGACGTCACGATCCTCGCCGAGCTCGGCCAGCGCTACGCCATGCTCGCGCGCTGGGACGACGCCGCGCTGCTGCTCGACGAGGCGCTGTCGAAGAGCCCGTCGCAGCCCGGCAGCTTCCGCTTCGGCCTCTTCCTGCTGCACTTCGCGCAGGGCCGCCATGCCGAGGCGCTGGCCCAGGCGCGGCGCGTCGATGCGGCGCAGGTGCTCTTCTGCCATGTCGCCGTCGCGGCGGCAGCGGGCGAGCTCGGCCTCGCCGACGAGGCCGCCGAGGCGGTCGCCGCCATCCGGGCGCTCGATCCCGACTACGGCGCGCGCGTCGTCGCGGATCTGGAGAGCCGCCACGTCGCGCCGCAGCTTGTGCCGCTGATCGCCGCGGGGCTCGCGAAGGCGGGCCTCGCCATCCCCGCCACCGCGGCGGAACGGGCGAGTGCCTAGGTCGGCGATGCGCGGTCCCCTCCTCCGCACCGGCCAGGTCGAGGCGAGCGCGACCGATTTCGTCGTCCGCCTTGCGTTCCTCGGCCTGTTCGCCTGGTGGTCGCTGGAGCTCGTCCGGCCGTTCATGCCGATCGTGATCTGGGCGGTGCTGCTCGCGGTCGCGCTCTACCCAGCCTATGCCGGCCTCGCCCGCGCCCTTGGCGACCGCCGCGGGCTCGCCGCCACCATCGTCACGCTGATCGCGCTCGCGACCGTGCTCGGGCCGGTCAGCGTGCTGGCGGCGAGCCTTGTCGAGACCGTGCAGTGGCTCGCGGGCGGCCTCAACACCGGTACGCTCAAGATCCCGCCGCCTCCCGCCGGGGTTGCCGGCTGGCCGATGGTCGGCCCGCAGGTCGACGAGGCCTGGAAGCTCGCCGCCGACAACCTCGATGCCGCGATCGAGCGCTATGGCCCGGCGGTGCTGCCGGCGAGCGGCACGCTCCTCGGCAAGGTCGCGGCCCTCAGCGCCGACGTGCTGAAGTTCGTCGTCTCGGTCATCATCTCGGGCTTCCTGTTCCGGCCGGGCCCCCGCCTCGCCGCCGGTGCCCGCGCCTTCGCCGCCCGCCTGATCGCCCCGCGCGGCGCCCATTTTGTCGATCTCGCCGGCGCCACGATCCGCAACGTCTCGCGCGGGGTGATCGGCGTCGCGCTGCTGCAGGCGCTGCTTGCCGGCGGCATCCTCTACCTCGCCGACGTCCCCGGCGCGGGGCTGATCGCCTTCGGCGTGCTGATGCTCTGCACCGTGCAGATCGGGCCCGCGCCCATCCTTTTGCCCGTGCTGCTCTGGGCCTGGATGACCCAGGGCACGGGCTTCGCGCTGGTGCTGACCGTTCTGCTGGTGCCGATCCTCGTCATCGACAACGTGCTGAAGCCGATCGTGATGGCGCGCGGGCTGACCACGCCGATGCTCGTCATCCTGACCGGGGTGATCGGCGGCACGCTCACGCACGGCCTTGTGGGCTTGTTTCTCGGCCCGGTCGTGCTCTCAGTCTTCTACGAGCTCGTCGTTGCATGGACGATGCTCGGCCGAACGCCTATAGAGCCACCGGGCGCCGAGGGGCCCCAGCCGTGACCGATCCCACCTTCGCACGCGGAACCGCATGACAGACACCGTCGCACTGAACCCGGTGGCGCCGCATCATCTGCCGTCGTTCGTGACCTTGCCCGGTCAGTCCGACTGGCTGATGACGGTGATGGCCGCGTTCCTCATCCTGACCGTGATCTCGGTCGGGCTGATCTATCTGAAGCTGCACGCGCTGCCGGAGCACATGGCGCACCGGACCAGCAAGGTGCAGCTGCAGTTCGTCTCGGTGCTGGCGCTGCTCGCGCTCTTCACCCACAACGCGGTCTTCTGGATCGCAGCCTTGCTGCTCGCGCTCGTCGAGCTGCCGAACTTCTCCACGCCGATGAACTCGATCGCGCTGTCGCTCGAGAAGCTCTCCGGCCGAGACCGGCAACGCAGCGCGTCGCCGGAATGGGACGACCTGCTCTCCAACGACCTGCCCGACGACACGCCGCCACCGCCGCCGGCACCGCCCACGCCGTCGCCCGAGCCGGTGAAGGAGGCCTGAGGTGCTCGAACTCCTGCTCTGTTCCGCGGTCACCGTGCTGCCGGACTTCCTCTACCGGCGCTTCGCGCAAGGCAAGCGCATCGGCCGCGAGATCAACCTGTTCTCGGTGTGGTACGAGCTGCGCTGGGGCATCACCTTCTGCGTGATCCTGACCGTCTCGCTCATCACCACCATCTTCTACTTCCACCCCTCGACGCCGAGCGCCGTCTCGGTGTTCCGCACCGTGACGATCCTGCCCGAGTCGAACGGCCGCGTGGCCGAGACCTTCGTCGACATCAACCAGCACGTCAGCGCCGGGCAGCCGCTCTTCCGGCTCGACACCACCGAGGAGGAGGCGGCGATCGCCACCGCCGAGCGGCGCATCGCCGAGGTCGATGCGGCGATGACCGTCGCCGAGGCGCAGCTCGCCGAGGCGGAAGGGCGCATCGTCCAGGCCCGCGGCGCGCTCAACCAGGCCGACGACGAGTACCAGACCCGCGCCGAGCTGATGCGGCGGAACCCCAACGCCATCGCCCAGCGCGAGGTCGATCGCGCCCGGGTCGCGGTCGAGACCGCCCAGGGCGCCGTCGATGCCGCCGTCGCCGGCAAGGCCGCGGTGCAGTCGCAGCTCGACTTCGCGCTGCCGGCGCAGAAGGCCAGCGCCGAGTCCGCGCTCGCCGAGGCCAAGGTTACGCGCGACAAGGCGCTGGTCGTCGCCGGCACCGACGGCATCGTCCAGCAGTTCGCGCTGCGCCCCGGCGACGTCGTGAACCCGATGCTGCGGCCCGCCGGCATCCTGATCCCGGACCGCCACGTCACCGGGCTCGTGGCGGGCTTCGGCCAGATCGAGGCGCAGGTCATCAAGGTCGGCATGGTCGGCGAGGTCGCCTGCAGCGCGGTGCCGTTCACCGTGATCCCCGTCGTCGTCACCCAGGTACAGGACGTGATCGCCTCCGGTCAGATCCGGCCCACCGACCAACTGCAGGATGTCGCCACCTTCGCGCGCCCGGGCACGATCACCGCGATCATGGAGCCCCTGGTCGAAGGCGGCCTCGACCGGCTGCCGCAGGGCTCCGCCTGCGTCGCCAACGCCTATACCTCGAACTACGAGACGCTGCAGGATCCGACGATCGGCACGTTCCACGCCTTCGTCCTGCATGCGATCGACGCCACGGGCCTCGTCCACGCCGCGCTCCTGCGGCTGCAGGCGCTGATCCTGCCGGTGCGGACGCTGGTACTCTCCGGCGGTCACTGATGCCCGCGGGCGGCGCGCCCTCCGCCCGGCCGGTGCTGGCGAGCTTCGCCGGCTACCGGCCGGGCTGGATCGGCAGCGACGTCGCCGCCGGCCTCGCCATCGCCGCGGTCGGCCTGCCGACCGCGATCGCCTACCCCGCGATCGCCGGCCTGCCGCCAGAGACCGGGCTCTACGCCTCGATCGCGCCGCTCGTCGCCTATGCCGTCTTCGGGCCGTCGCGGCAGCTCATCGTCGGTCCCGACGCCGCCACCATCACCGTGATGGCGGCGGTCCTCGCCACCATCCCCGGCCTCGCCGACGCTGACCGCCCCGGCGTCGCCGCCATGCTCGCGCTGATGGTGGGCGGGCTCTACCTCGGCGGCCGCGCGCTCGGGCTCGCGGTGCTCTCGACCTTCCTGTCGCGGCCGATCCTGGTTGGCTTCTTCGCCGGCATCTCGCTCTCGATCATCACCGGCCAGCTGAAGCGCGTGACCGGCGCCCCGGTCAGCTCCGACGGCCTGATCGCCCCGATCGTCGATCTCGTGCGCAACGTCGGCCTTATCCACTGGCCGTCGCTGGCGCTCGCGGTCGCGATGTTCGCCGTGCTCCAGGGGGCGAGCGCGTTCCGCCTGCCGGTTCCCGGCCCGGTGCTCGTCGTCGTGCTATCCGTTCTCCTGTCGGCCGGTCTCGACCTGCGCAGCCACGGCATCGCCACCGTCGGCGACATCCCCTCCGGCGTGCCGGCGCTGGCGCTGCCCACCGCCGGCGGCGCGCCGCTCGACCAGCTGGTTCTCGGCGCCGTCGCCATCTTCCTCGTCAGCTTCGCGGCCGGCATCGTCACGGCGCGAAGCTTCGGCCAGCGCGGCGGCTACCCGGTCGACTCAGGCCGCGAGATGCTGGGCTTCGGCGCCGCCAACCTGGCCGCGGGGCTCTTCTCCGCGTTCCCGATCACCGCGTCGGACTCGCGCACGGCGATCAACGCAAGCGTCGGCGGCCGGTCGCAGCTCGCCGGCGTGGTGGCGGCGGCGGCGCTGCTCCTCACCGTGCTCTACCTGCGGCCCGCGCTCGCGATCCTGCCGATCCCCGCCCTCGGCGCCATCCTGATCGCCGCGGCGGTGAGCCTGATCGACGTGGCCGCGCTGCGCGCGATCTGGCGCATCAGCCCGGTCGAGTTCGGCTTCGCGCTGATTGCGCTGGTCGCGCCGATCACGCTCGGCGTGCTGAATGGCGTCCTCATCGCCATCGGCGCCACCTTCGCCTATCTCCTGCACAAGATGATGTACCCGCGCGACGCGCTGCTCGGGCGCATCAGCGGACGCGACGGGTTCTACAAGCTGCACCGCCGGCCCGACGCGCGCCCGGTTCCGGGCCTCACCATCGCGCTGGTCGAGGGCGACCTGCTGTTCTTCAACGCCGACCACGTGCAGGCGCGGCTGCTCGGCATCGCCGACGCGGCCTCCGGCACGCTGCGCTGGTTCCTGCTCTCGGCGAGCGCGATCACTCAGGTCGACTCGACGGCGGCGGCGATGCTCGAGGAGATCCGCAGCGACCTCGCGGCTCGCGGCGTCCGCTTCGGCCTCGCCGAGCTGCACGCCGGCGTCGCGGGCCTCCTGGGCCGCGCCGGGCTGCTGGCGGCGATCGGCCCCGACATGATCTTCGACGATCTCGACGATGCCCTGCGCGCGTTCAGCGCAGGCGGCGACAGGAATGGAGGTGACGCATGAGCAAGAAGAAGAAGGACAAGGAGAAGGCGCGGCCGGTGGAAGCCGCCGCCGACCCGGTCGCGGCGAAGCGCGCGCGCAACAAGGCCTACGAGGCCGAGCTCGCCCGCCTGCAGGTCGAGATCGCGCACCTGCAGGCGTGGGTGAAGGAGACCGGCGCCCGCATCGTGGTGATCTTCGAGGGCCGCGACGCCGCCGGCAAGGGCGGCATGATCAAGCGGCTGACCGAGAAGGTGTCGCCGCGGGTCTTCCGCGTCGTCGCCCTGCCCGCGCCGTCCGATCGCCAGAAGACCCAGCTCTACATGCAGCGCTATGTCGAGCAGCTTCCCGCCGGCGGCGAGGTCGTGATCTTCGACCGCTCGTGGTACAACCGCCCCGGCGTCGAGCGCGTCATGGGCTACTGCACCGAGGCGGCCGCCCAGCGCTTCCTGCAGGAGATCCCGCACCTCGAGGCGCTGATCACCGAGTCGGGCATCACGCTGCTCAAGTATTTCCTGACCGTCAGCGAGGAGGAGCAGGAGCGCCGCTTCAACCAGCGCATCGACGATCCCGTGCGGCAGTGGAAGCTCTCGCCGATGGATCTCGAGAGCTATCGACGGTGGTGGGACTATACGAAGGCCTATGACGAGATGCTGCGGCTCACCGACACGCCGCATGCGCCGTGGTGGATCGTCGACTCGAACGACAAGAAGGCGGCCCGCATCAACTGCCTGACCCACCTCCTCGGCTCGATCCCGTACCAGAAGATCAAGTACGACGAGCCGAAGCTCGGCAAGCGCCAGAAGCGCCCCGACGACCACGTGACCGATCGCACGGCGCGGAACGTGGTGCCGGCCGTGTTCTGACCGCTGCGGCGGCGGAGGGAGGCGGACCCTGCCGGTTGGGTCGGGTCCGCCGGGAGCCGCGCGGATCAGACCGCGGGCGGCGCCCAGTTCAGGAAGAAACCGATGTCGCCGGGAATGCCGCCGGGGAAGTTGATGACCATGGCCTTCAGCCGGTAGCCCTGCGGCTTGGCCAGCTCCTCGTAGCGATCGAAGAACTCCTTCGCCTTGCCCTGCAGCGTCTCGGGCCAGTGCGGGTCGTTGTTGTTGATCGCGCGGCCGCTGTCGCTGCAGAGGCTCGACGGAAAGCTGTAGACCATCGCCTCCATCTTGCCGTCCTGGACCGCGTTCTTGACCAGCCGCCGCACGACGGCGATCTCCTCGTCGCTGATGTGCTTGTGCAGGAAGTCCTGCGTGAAGGCGGAGAGCTTCTTTTCCTCCGCCTCCCGTGCCTTCCGCTCCGCGTCCATCTTCTCCATTTCCTTCTGGAGTATGGACATCCGCAGCGCTTCCGCCGACGGCGCCGTCTTCGGATCGACCTTCTCGCTCATCGCAACAGCCTCTCAGCCCTTCAGGAGCCCACGTTCTCTACCGAGACGAGCGCCGGGAGGCAACGTTACGTACTGTAGCTTACCCCTCGGCGCCCCCGGCCGGCCCGTGCCAAGGCCCCTCGGCGGATGGCGGGGCGGCGGTCGGAGGGTGGTGGGCGATGACGGGATCGAACCGCCGACATCTTCGATGTGAACGAAGCGCTCTACCGCTGAGCTAATCGCCCTCCGGGGCTCGGCACATACCGAAGCACGCCGGCGGCCGCAAGCCGGAAAAGCGCGCGCCTCACGGCTGAGGCGCGCCTGCGATGGCCGGCACCGCATGCAGGTAGGCCGCGATCGCCTGCAGGTCGGCATCGTCGAGCATGGCGAGGCTCTCCTGCACCTCGACCATGCTGCCGGCAACCGCGTCGAAGCCGGGATCGAAGCCGGTCTGGAAGAAATAGACCAGGTCCTCGATCGACCAGTCCTTGACCTTGCCCCCGGGGGTGATGTTCGGGACGCGGCCGCGCCCCTCCGGATTCGGCGCACCGGCGAGCCAGCGGCCGGTGTCCATGGCGCCGGCGAGGTTGCGCGGCGTGTGGCACTCGCCGCAGTGCCCGGGCCCCTCAGCCAGATACTGCCCGCGCAGGACGACCGGGTCGGCGCCGGCGAGCGACACGGCCGGGCCGTCGCGCAGAAACGCGAGCTTCCAGAGCCCGACGCCCCGGCGCACGGCGTAGGGAAAGCGCAGCTCGCTCGGCCCCGGCGTCGCCGCGACCGGCGGCAGCGTGCGCAGGTAGGCCCAGAGATCGGCCACGTCCTCGAGCTTCATCCGGGTATACGAGGCATAGGGAAACGCCGGATAGAGGTGCCGGCCGGCCGGATCGACGCCGCGCAGCATGGCGTTCGCAAAGTCGGCCGCGCTCCAGCCCCCGATCCCGTGGTCGCGGTCGGGGGAGATGTTCGGCGGCACGAAGGTGCCGAACTCGGTCACCAGCCGGCGCCCGCCGCCGAGCGCCAGCCGCGCGTCGCCCTTGGCCCCCGGCGTCGCGTGGCACGAGCTGCAGCCGCCGACCCAGAACACGGTCTCGCCGCGCGCCGCATCGCCCGCCGGCAGCGCCGCCAGCGTGGCCGCCGGCAACCCGCGCGGCATCGTTGCGACCCAGAAGCCGATCGCGCCGACGACGCCGAGGACGACGAGCCCGCCGAGGAGCCGCTTGAGGCGCATGCGCCTCAGTTCTCGAGCCGGTAGTCCTGGTGGCACCCCTTGCAGGTCTGCATCACCGGCTGGGCGAGCTTGGCGAAGGCCGCCTTGTCCGCCGGGCCGTCCTTGCCCGACGCCTTGGCGGCGGCGAAGGCCGCGTCCTGAAACTTGGCGAGTGCCGCCTGGAAGCCGGCCATGTCCTCCCAGATCTTGGGCGCGGCATGGCTGCGCTTGGCGTCGGCGCTGCCTTCGGGGAAGTAGCCGCCGACCACCGCCGCGGTCGCGTTCCAGCTCGTGATCACCGCCTTGGCGACCGCCGGCGAATAGGCGATCTGGTCCTTGAGGATGCCGCCCGCTACCGCCGTGGCGGCACCGTTGTTGTCCATCAGCGCCTGGCGCGCCGCGATCGGATCATCCGCGGCGAAGGCGGCGGTGGCGAGGAGGGCAAGCGCCCCCAAGGCGATCGGCACGTTCCGCATGTCGTCTTCTCCCTCAAGGTGTGCGCAAGAGCTGCAGCGGCGATGTAACCATGCGGCCGGTGGTCGTGCCAAGCGGCGCGCTTCAGGCTCGATCGCGCGCCGCTTCGCTCAGAGCCGCACGAAGGCGCCGGTCGCGGCGTCGTAGACCTCGAGCTCGCCGTCGCGGATATCCTTCCAGACGCCGTGCAGCTCGAGGCTGCCGTCGTTCACGCCCGAGGCAATGAACGGAAACGTCATCAGGTTGCGCAGACTGACCAGCACCGCCTCGCGCTCGAGCGTGTCGACGCGCTCCTCGTAGCCGAGGCCGCGGCCCGCGAGCGAATCGAAGCCCGGCTTCAGGATCTTGAGCCAGGTGCCGACGAAGCTCGTCGGGGTGTCGAGCTGCGGCGCCAGCCCCGCCAGCATGTCGTGGCAGCCGCGTACGCCGCCGCAGGCGTGGTGGCCCATGACGATCAGGTGCTCGATCTTCAGCGCGATCACCGCGTACTCGATTGCCGCCGAGGTGCCGTGGCTCTCGCCGTCCGGCTCGTAGGGTGGCACCAGGTTGGCAATGTTGCGATGGATGAAGAAGTCTCCGGGCTCGTTGCCGAAGATCTCGGAGACCAGCAACCGGCTGTCGCAGCAGGTGATGATCATCGCCTTCGGGTTCTGCTGCTTGGTCGCCATCTCGGCATACTTCTGCAGCTGCTCCGGCTTGCGCCGCTCCTGCCAGGCGCGATAGCGCGCGACGAGCGGCTCGGGCAGCGGTCTTGCTAGGTCCATCGACGTCCCCCTCGCGCGCGACGTCCGTCGAATCGCGACGAACTGGCTAAATTTCCGGCGACTTTCGGGGCTGTGCCGCGATGCGGCAAGCGTCTTCGTCAAGCCTCCCTTTACCGATTAGCGGGCAAGTTTGCCTGGGGAACCGGGGGGAATTGCCATGGGTGCGGAGCTTTTCAGTATTCCGGCGCACGAGGATGCCGCGCTCGACAGGTCGCGGATCCACGTCCTGCGCCAGGCGCTCGGCGACCAGCGCTGTCGCGAGGTCGTGTCCGAGGTGGTGTTCCACCTGTCGGATCGCCTTGGGCTCCTGCAGGTCGCGCTGGCCGACGGCGACGTCGCCGAGGCGCAGGTGCTCGCCTCGCGCCTTGCAAGCCTCAGCGAGCAGGTCGGCCTCCGCGATTTCGCCCGCGTGGCGCGCGATCTCGGCGGCTGTCTCGTCGCGCGCGACGAGACCGCGACCGCAGCGGTCGGCGCGCGGCTGGTGCGGCTCGGCGAGGAGTCGCTGTTCTCGGTCATCGTCTACACCGACCCGCCGTCCTGAGGCCGGCGCGCCGCCTTTCGGCGAGGGGACGGTTGCCGGGCTTGCCGCGAGGCGGGTTCCGCGCCTACTGTCGGGGCGCTTCCCTGACCGAAGGCTGCCCATGCCCCTCGTTCCGGCATCCGACGCGCCGACCATTCCGCTGCGCCTCGTTGGCGCGGACGGCCTCGCCGACTGGCTGGCCGGCCAGGAAGCGCCGGTGCGCGGCTGGGCCGAGGCGATGGGCTTCACCGCCGGCATCGGCGAGGTGCTGGCGCTGCCCGGCGCGAACGGCGCCGTCGCTTCGGTGCTGGCCGGCTGGGGGACGGCGGCGCGCCGGCGGCGCGACCGCTTTCCGCTCGCCGCCGCCGCGGCGAA
>JBDHSS010000050.1:0-13977 GCA_039808205.1 Paracoccaceae bacterium
GCAGGCCGAGCGCTGGCTGCGCGAGCGTGGCGCCCCGGTGCGGCGCGACGAATACTGGCGGTTCACCGATCCCGCGAGCCTCGTCGCCGAGCCCGCGATCGCGGCGGCGCTCCTCGCCGGCACCGACGAGACGCCGGTCTTCGAGGCGCGCGACGCGGTTCGGCTGGTCTTCGTCGACGGCGTCCTCGATCCCGCGGCGTCGACGCCGCTCGCGAACGCCGGCATCGAGATCGTGCCGCTCCGCACCGCGCTCGCCACCGACATCCACTGGACGCGCGAGGTCTTCGGCCGGCTCGAGGCGGCGGGGCAGGTGCCGGTCGAGCGGCCGCTCGCCGCGCTCAACACCGCGCGCGCGGACGAGGGCTGCGCGATCCGGGTGAGCGGGGCTGCGCCGCGGCCGATCCATCTCGTCTATCGCCGCGCCGACGCGGCGGCCGAGGCGCTCGTCCACCACGCGATCCGGCTCGAGCCCGGCGCCGACCTGACACTGCTCGAGAGCGGCGCCGGCGCGGCGCGGTTCAACACGGTGCTGGAGGTCGAGGTCGGCGACGGCGCCGCCTTCCACCACGTGCGCACCCAGGGCCGCGATCACGAGCGGCGGGCGGCGACGGCGCTCTTCGCCCGGCTCGGCACCGCGAGCCGGCTCAAGTCGTTCACGCTGACGGTGAACGGCCGGCTGACCCGAAACGAGGCCTTCGTCGAGATGCTGGGCGACGACGCCAGCGCCCACCTCGCCGGCGCCTGCGTCGGCGACGGCGCCTTCCACCACGACGACACGGTGTTCGTGACCCACGCAGCGCTCGGCTGCGAGAGCCGGCAGGTGTTCAAGAAGGTGCTGCGCGGCAGCGCGGTCGGCGTCTTCCAGGGCAAGATCCTGGTGAGGCCCGGCGCCCAGAAGACCGACGGCTACCAGATCAGCCAGGGCCTTCTGCTCGACGAGACCGGCCAGTTCCTCGCCAAGCCCGAGCTCGAGATCTACGCCGACGACGTGAAATGCAGCCACGGCTCGACCTCGGGCGCGGTGGACGAGACGTCGCTCTTCTACCTGACCTCGCGCGGCATCCCGCGCAAGACCGCCGAGGAGCTCCTGATCCTCGCCTTCCTCGACGAGGCGATGGCCGAGGTCGAGGACGCGGGCCTCGCCGACGAGCTGCGCGAGCGTCTGGGCGCCTGGCTTGCCCGCCGGCGGTGAAACGATGGCCGGGGACGGGGTCGTCGACGCGATCGCCCGCACGTGGCGCGATCCGCGCGCGGCGATGCGGGTGAAGCTCGACCGCGGCCTCAGCGAAGCCGGCGCGCTCATCGAGCTGATGCTCGCGTGCGGGCTGCTCTTCGTCGCGAGCCTGCCGAACGCGCTGCGCGCCGCGGCGGCGATCGCCGGCGAGACCAGCGACCCGGTGGCGGCCGCGGTCGCGGCGCACGCCATCGGCTGGATTGCCTTCGCGCCGCTCCTCGCCTACGCGCTGGCCGCCGCCGTGCACCTGGTGGCCCGCGGCTTCGGCGCGCGCGGCGGCGTCTTCCTGCCGGCGCGGGCGGCGCTCTTCTGGTCGATGCTGGCTGCGGCGCCGCTGGCGATCGCGGTGGCGCTCGTCGGCGCGCTCGCCGAGGCGGCGCGGCTCCCCGACATCCTGCCCGTCGCGACGGTGCTCGGCTACGGCGCGATGGCGGCGTGGCTCTGGGTCTTCGCCGCCAGCCTCGCCGAGGCCGAGGGCTTCGCCGGCACCGGGCGAGTCGCCGCCGTGGTGCTGGTCCTGGTGGCGGGCGCGCTCGGGCTCGCTACCTTGCTGACAGGCGGCGCCGGGGCGACGCGATGACGGAAGGCGTGCGGAGCGGGACGATCATGTGGGCTGAGCTCATCGCCGACAGCTTCCGCCGCCCGCGGCTGGCGGCGCGGCGGCTTTACGCGCTCGACCCGCCCGCGGGCGAGATCTGGCTGGCGATGGCGATGGTGGCCTGCCTGGAGACGGTGGCGCTGCATGCCGCGCTGGCGATGATGCCGGCGGAGCTCGCGGCGCTGTTCGGCGGCGCCGAGATGCATCCGCTCCTGACCGTGCTCGAGCAGCTCGTCGCGCTGATGCTCGCGGCGCTCGTGACCGAGCGGGTCGGCGCGCTCTTCGGCGGCCGCGGCACGCTGAAGCGGGCGGCGGCCGCCGTGCTCTGGGTCAGCTTCGTCTCCGCGGCGTTCCCGGTCCTCGCGGTGCTGGCGACGATGGTGTCGCCGGTTCTGGCGGGGTTGCTCGCGCTCGCCGCCGCGGGCTGGATGCTCTGGGCCTTCGCGAGCTTCGTCGCCGAGCTGCACGGCTTCCAGCGGCTGGCGCCGGTGATGTTCGGCGTGGTCGCAACCTGGGTGGTGCTGGTGGTGGGCCTCTCGATGCTGTTCGCGATCCTCGGGCTGACGCCGCAGGAGGGCGCCTGATGTACGACGTGAACGCGGTGCGCCGCGACTTTCCCATCCTCTCGCGCGAGGTGCACGGCCGGCCGCTGGTCTATCTCGACAACGGCGCCTCGGCGCAGAAGCCGCAGGTGGTGATCGACGCGATCACCCGCGCCTATTCGTTCGAGTACGCCAACGTCCACCGCGGCCTGCACTACCTGTCGTCGGTGGCGACCGAGAGGTACGAGGCGACGCGCGGCATCCTGCAGCGCTTCCTCGGCGCGCGCGACGAGACGGAGATCGTCTTCACCACCGGCTCGACCATGGCGATCAACCTGGTGAGCTACGCCTGGGCGGCGCCGCGGCTTCAGGCCGGCGACGAGATCGTGCTGTCGGTGATGGAGCACCACGCCAACATCGTGCCGTGGCACTTCCTGCGCGAGCGGCAGGGCGTGGTCTTGAAGTGGGTCGACATCGAGCCCGACGGCGCGCTCGATCCCGAGAAGGTCATCGCGGCGATCGGGCCGCGCACCCGGCTCGTCGCCGTCACCCACATGTCGAACGTGCTCGGCACCGTCGTCGACGTGAAGGCGATCGCCGCCGGCGCGCGCGAGAAGGGGGTGCCGGTGCTGGTCGACGGCAGTCAGGCCGCCGTGCACATGGCCGTCGATGTCACCGACCTCGGCGTCGACTTCTACGCGATCACCGGGCACAAGCTCTACGGGCCGACCGGCTCGGGCGCGCTTTACGCACGGGCCGAGCGGCTGGAGGAGATGCGGCCGTTCCTCGGCGGCGGCGACATGATCCGCGAGGTGCGGCAGGATGCGATCAGCTACGCCGACCCGCCGCTGCGGTTCGAGGCCGGAACGCCGTCGATCGTGGCGACGATCGGGCTCGGCGTGGCGCTCGACTACATGCAGGGGCTCGGGCTCGACTCGATCGCCGCGCACGAGCACGCGCTCCGGGACTACGCGACCACGCGGCTCGAGGGGCTGAACTGGCTGAACCTGCAGGGCACGGCCCCGGGCAAGGGCGCGATCTTCTCGTTCACGCTCGACGGCCAGGCGCACCCGCACGACGTCTCGACGGTGGTCGACCGCAAGGGCGTCGCGGTGCGGGCCGGGCACCACTGCGCGCAGCCCTTGATGACGCGCCTCGGCGTCACCGCCACCTGCCGCGCGTCGTTCGGGCTCTACAACACCGAAGCCGAGGTCGACGCGCTCGTCGACGCCCTCGAGACCTGCCACGCGCTTTTCGCCTGACGGGCAGGGCGCTTCGACCCCCGATCCGGAGCGCCCCCAGGCTTTCATACGGCCTTGAAACCTGGAGAGCAGTCGTTTTCCGGCAACAGCCGGAAAACAAACAAAGAAAACAATGCGCGCACCGCGCGCTCCCTGTCGCGGCAAAGGCCGCGCCCGCCATCTCCGCCGCAGCATCACTCGACCGAATCAAGCGCGGCCGCCGTACCCGGATCCACCGGCGTCCAGTCCGCCATCCGGCCGCGCAGCCAGGTCCGCTGCCGCTTGGCGAGCCGGCGGGTGGCGGCCGCAGTCGCCGCGGTGGCTTCGGCCAGCGAGGTGCGGCCGAGGATGTGGTCGGCGAACTCGGCCGCGCCGATGACCCGCGCCGCCGGCAGGTCGCCCGGAACCCCGAGCCTCAGAAACCCGCGGACCTCGTCGAGCGCGCCGAGCGCCAGCATCCGCTCGAGCCGCCGCGTTATGTTGGCGCTGGTCGCGGCCGCGTCCGGCAGCACGACGAGCCGCACCGCCGCGCCGATGCCGCCGCTCGCCGCGTGGTCCTGCCACCAGGCGAGCCCGCGGCCGGTGGCGGTCAGCACGTCCCAGGCGCGCTGCACGCGCATCGGGTTGGCCGCGTCGATGCGGGCGAGCGTCACCGGGTCGTCGCGGGCAAGGTCGGCACGCATGGTATCGAGACCGCCGGCGAGCAAGGCCATCGAAAGCCGCCGGACCTCGGCCGGGATCGGCGGAATCTCCGCCAGGCCGTCGACGAGCGCGCTGAAATAGAGCCCGGTGCCGCCGACGATGATCGGCCGGAGGCCGAGGCCGCGCGCCTCGGCGATGGCGGCGAGCGCGTCGCGGCGCCAGTCGCCGGCGGAATAGCGCCGCCGGGGATCGACGTGGCCGTAGAGCCGGTGCGGCGCGCGCGCGACGTCGGCATCGTCGGGGCGCGCGGTCAGGACGCGCCAGCAGGCATAGACCTGGCTCGCGTCGGCATTGATGACGACGCCGCCGTCGCGCTCGGCAAGCCGAAGCGCCAGCTCGGATTTTCCGCTGGCGGTCGGACCGGCGATCAGCACCGGACGGCGCTCGGATTCCTTTAGCATAATCTCACTTATCCGGAACGGAAGTCCGCCCGAGTTGGGCCTCCCGCCGTGCTCCCGCCGCCACCCCCGCCGCACTGGGCGGTTGACGCGCCGGCCAAATGAGCCTGCAATGCCGCGGGGTCCGGGACAAGCTTCAGGGAGACGACGATGACGATGGCGACCATCAACGGCAAGCCGATGCATCCCGCAGTGGCGCGCCACGTCGACGCCTACCGCGCCGGCACCCTCGACCGGCGCGAGTTCCTGGCAACGGTCAGCGCGCTCGGCGTCACCACGACGGCGGCCTGGGGCCTGATCGGCCTGACCCCGCCGAGTGCTGCGCGCGCGCAGGATGCGACGCCGGTCGCGGGCGGCACGATCAAGATCGCGATGGCGGTGATGCGCGTCGACGACCCGCGCATCTTCGACTGGTCGCAGATGGCGAACGTCGCGCGCGCCATGGTCGAGCCCCTGGTGCGCTACACCGCCGACTTCACCTTCGCGCCGTGGCTGCTCGAGAACTGGGAAGTCAACGAGACGGCAACGGTCTACACGCTGAACCTCAGGAAAGAGGCGAAGTGGACGAACGGCGACGCCTTCACCGCCGACGACGTCGTCTTCAACTTTGCCCGCTGGGCCGAGAGCCACGTTCCCGGCAACTCGATGGCGACGCGGATCGCGGCGCTGATCGAGAAGAAGGGCGAGGAGCCGTTCACCGCCGACGTGAAGAAGGACGACGGCTCCGTCGTGCAGGAGCAGCAGACGCGCGAGATTTTCGGGCTGAAGGACGGCGCGGTGGTCAAGGTCGACGACCACACCGTGCGCATCACCCTGCCCGCCTCCGACATCGCGCTCGTCCCGAACCTCTGCGACTATCCCGCGCTCATCGTTCACCGCAGCTTCGACGCGACCGGCGCCAGCCTCGCCAAGAACCCGATCGGCACCGGCCCGTGGACGCTGGTCGAGCACGAGGTCGGCGTGCGCTCGCGGCTGGAGAAGCGCAAGGATGCCGGCTGGTGGGGCGACAAGGTGGGCGACCTCGGGCCGGTGTTCCTCGACGGCATCGAATACATCGACTACGGCACCGATCCCTCGGCCGAGATCTCGGCCTACGAGTCGAACGAGATCCACACGAGCTACGAGACGCCGCCGAGCTACGTCGAGGTGCTCGACGGGCTCGATCTGGTGAAGTCCGAGGCGGTGACCGCCAACACCATCTGCGTTCGGATGAACGTGAAGAACCCGCCCTACGACCAGCAGGCGGTGCGCAACGCGGTGCAGCTTGCCGTCGACAACTCGGTGGTGCTCGACCTCGGCTATCAGGGGCTCGGGATCGTCGCGGAGAACTTCCACGTCGGGCCGATGCATCCCGAGTACGCCGAGCTGCCGCCGATCGCGCGCGACCCGGCCGCGGCCAAGGCCAAGCTCGCCGAGGCCGGGCAGGCGGATTTCGAGTTCGAGATCATCTCGCTCGACGACGACCACGTGCGCAACACCTGCGATGCGGTGGCAGCGCAGCTCCGCGACGCCGGGCTCAACGCCAAGCGCACGGTGCTGCCCGGCAACACCTTCTGGAACAACTGGCTCGGCTACCCGTTCTCGGCGACGGAATGGAACATGCGGCCGCTCGGCGTGCAGGTCTATGCGCTCGCCTACCGCACGGGCGTGCCGTGGAACGAGACCGCCTTCTCCGACCCCGAGTTCGACAAGAAGCTCGACGAGGCGCTGGCGATCTACGATCCCGACAAGCGGCGCGGCACGATGAAGGAGCTCGAGACCATCCTGCAGTCGTCGGGCGTCATCATCCAGCCCTACTGGCGCAAGACCTTCCGGCACATGACGCCGAACGTGCACGGGCTCGTCATGCACCCGACGTTCGAGATCCATCTCGAGAAGACCTGGCTCTCGCAGTGACCCCTGCCCGGCCCGCGCGGCCTTGCCGCGCGCGCCCAGCCGCGAGGAACGCCGCCCGATGCTCGTCTTCCTCGGCAAGCGCGTCGGCCTGATGCTGGTGACGGCCCTCTGCCTGACGCTGATCGTGTTCGCGCTGGTCAACCTGAAGCCGAACCTCGTCAAGCTCGCCAAGGAGCAGGGCAACAGCCGGATGAGCGCCGAGCAGGTCGAGGTCTGGCTCGACCAGAACGGCTTCCGCCGCCCGTTGCCCGTCCGCTACGGCGAATGGCTCGCCGGTGCCGTGCGCGGCGACTTCGGCCAGTCGAGCCGGTTCCACGCGCCGGTGGCGGAGGTGCTCTGGCCGCGGCTCTGGCTGACGGCGAAGCTCATGTTCTGGGTGATGGTCGTCATGGTGCCCTCGGCGCTGGTGCTCGGCGTGCTCGCGGGCATGCGCGAGGGCTCGGCGCAGGACCGGGTGCTGTCGACGGTGGCGATCGCCACGACATCGACGCCCGAATACGTCTCGGGCGTGGTGCTGACGGTGATCTTCGCCAGCAAGATGGTCGGCCTGCAGTGGTTCTCGGGCTCGGCGACCTCGGCGGCGGAGCAGATCACGCTGGAGAACTTCGCGCTGCCGGTCCTGACCATCGCCATCTACGGCATGGGCTACGTCGCCCGGATGACGCGCGCGTCGATGGCCGAGGTGATGACGCAAGCCTACATCCGCACCGCCCGGCTCAAGGGGGTAAGCTTTGCGGGCGTGGTGCTGCGGCACGCGCTGCGCAACGCGCTGATCGCGCCCTTCACCGTCATCATGCTGCAATTCCCGTGGCTCCTGACCGGCGTCGTCATCGTCGAGAGCCTGTTCAACTACCGCGGCTTCGGCTGGCTGCTGATCGAGGCCGCGTCGAACAACGACATCAACCTCCTGCTCGCCGCCTCGGTGGTCGCGGTGGTGATCGTGCTCGTCACGCAGCTCATCTCCGACGTCGGATATGTCTACCTCAACCCGCGCATCCGGGTCAGCGCCTGATGCCGCCGCTGCCGCCGGGAGCAATCGTGCTCGGGGTCCTCGAGCAGTTCATGCCCGTCCTGATCGGCGTCGTCGCCATCCTGGCCTTGAGCGCGGGATTTCGCCGCTGGCTCGGGCTCTACGGGCAGATCTTCGACTCGACGATCGGCATCGTCGGGCTGGCGCTGATCTTGTTCTGGCTGCTGACGGCGTTCCTCGCGTCGCACGTCGCGGTCTTCGACCCCTATGCGCAGTTCCGCGCCTTGCAGAACAAGCCGCCCGGCTCGATCGAGGCGGCGAGCGGGCTGCCGTTCCTGTTCGGCGGCGACGCGCTGGGGCGCGACGTGTTCTCGCGCATGGTCTACGGCAGCCGCACGGTGATGGCGATCGCGCCCCTCGCGACGCTTTTCGCCTACATGGTCGGGATCTGCCTCGGTCTGCCGGCGGGCTACTACGGCGGCTGGCTCGACACCGGCCTCTCGTTCCTCGCCAACCTGGTGCTGGCGTTCCCGGTGATCCTCTTGTTCTACCTGCTCGTGACGCCCGAGATCCGCGAGACCGCGATCCCCACGACGATGGCGGCGGTCCTGTTCCTGTTTCCGATCCTCTTCGTCGTGCTCGTCGTCTGGAGCCGCCTGCGCGAGCGGCCGCGCACGCTGGTGCCGGCGCTCCTGCCGGTGCTGGCGATCGGCGGCTTCGGCTACCTCGGGCTGACCGGCGCGTGGGACCCGACCGGGCTGCTGCGCATGGAGCCGAACACGCTCAACATCTTCCTCGCCGTGGTTTTCATAACCTCGCCGACGATCTTCCGCATCGTCCGCGGTCTCACCCTCGACATCAAGACGCGCGACTATGTGGCGGCGGCGCAGACCCGCGGCGAGAGCGCGTGGTACGTGATGTTCTGGGAGATCCTGCCGAACGCGCGCGGGCCGCTGATCGTCGATGCGTGCCTCCGGATCGGCTACACCACGATCCTGCTCGGCACCCTCGGCTTCTTCGGGCTCGGGGTGAGCCCGGAGAGCCCGGACTGGGGCTCGACGATCAACGAGGCGAGGAAGCTCCTGCGCGTCTACGTCCACCCTGCCCTGCCGCCGGCGCTCGCGATCATGAGCCTGGTGCTCGGCCTCAACCTGCTGGCGGACGCGCTCCGCGAGCAGTCGCTGCGGGATTGAGGGTGATGAGCCGCACCTTCAGCTCCCTCCCTGCCGCCACGGCTTTCCGACCGTGGCACGACGCCACCCGCCAAGCCGGATTTGACGAGTGGCCAATCCGGCCGCATCTGCTCCTCCGGGGGGCGGATGCGCTTCGACGCATCCGCCGGGGCGGACGCGGCCGGATGGCACCGTCGGCGACACGTCACCCCCCTTGGCCTCCGCAGGAGCTCAGGCCAACGGCCCGGCAAACGCTCCACTGGAGCGTTTGCCTGTCGGGCCGGGACTCGCGGGCAGAGCCCGCTTCGGTTGGAAGGCCGGGCGGACTGGAGGCGGACCGATGACTGAACCGCTCCTCGCCATCGACAACCTCTCGATCTCGTTCTTCGTGCGCGCCGGCGAGATCCCGGCGGTGATGAACTTCTCCGCCACAATCGCCGCCGGCGAGAGCCTCGGGCTCGTCGGCGAGTCGGGCTGCGGCAAGTCGACGGCGGCCTTCGGCATCATGCGCGAGCTCGGCGGCTCGGGGCGGATCGTCGGCGGCTCGGTGCGCTTCAAGGGCCGCGAGCTCACGACCCTGCCCGATGCCGAGCTCAGGCGCCTGCGCGGCTCGGAGATTGCCATGGTCTACCAGGAGCCGATGGCGAGCCTCAACCCGGCGATGAAGGTCGGCCGCCAGCTGATGGAGGTGCCGATGATCCACGCCGGCGCCAGCGCCGCCGACGCGCGGGCGCGGGCGCGGGCGATGGTGGACGCGGTGCGGCTGCCCGACGCCGAGCGCATTCTCGCGAGCTACCCGCACCAGCTGTCGGGCGGCCAGCAGCAGCGCATCGTCATCGCCATGGCGCTGATGGCCGAGCCCGCGCTCCTCATCCTCGACGAGCCGACGACCGCGCTCGACGTCACGGTGGAGGCGGGGATCGTCGATCTCGTGAAGTCGCTCGGCCGCGACTTCGGCACCTCGATGCTGTTCATCAGCCACAACCTCGGGCTGGTGCTCGAGACCTGCGACAAGCTCTGCGTGATGTATTCGGGCGAGGCGGTGGAGACCGGGCCGGTGGCCGAGGTCTTCGACCACATGCGCCACCCCTACACGCAGGGGCTGTTCCGCTCGATCCCGCTGCCGGGTGCTGACAAGCTGACCCGGCCGCTGGTGCCGATTCCGGGCAGCTTCCCCCTGCCCCACGAGCGGCCGCCCGGCTGCAACTTCGGGCCGCGCTGCGCGCACTTCGTCGCCGGGCGCTGCGATGCGCAAGCGATCCCGATGGAGCCGGTCAGCCCGCGCCACGCCACGCGCTGCATCCGCTGGCAGGAGATCGACTGGACGGCACCGCCGCCGGTGCGGACGGCGGCGGCGGCGGCGCCGGTCGGCGAGGTGGTGGTCGCGGCGCGCGACCTGAAGAAATACTACGCCGTCGGCTCGAGCGCGCTCTTCGGCGGCGACACCCGCGTGGTCAAGGCCAACGAGGCGGTGACGTTCGAGGCGCGCGAGGCCGAGACGCTGGCGATCGTCGGCGAGTCGGGCTGCGGCAAGTCGACGCTCGCCAAGGTGCTGCTCGGGCTCGAGACCGCGACCGAGGGCGCGGTTCTCCTCGGCGATGTCGAGATCGGCCACTGCCCGATCGAGCGGCGCGACACACGCACGGTGGCGTCGCTGCAGATGGTGTTCCAGAACCCCTTCGACACGCTCAACCCCTCGCATAGCATCGGCGGGCAGATCGTGCGGGTGCTGGAGCGGTTCCGGGTCGGCGCGAGCCAGGGCGAGCGCGAGGCGCGGATGCTCGAGCTGCTCGATCTCGTGAAGCTGCCGCGCGCGTTCGCGCGGCGGATGCCGCGGCAGCTCTCCGGCGGGCAGAAGCAGCGCGTCGGCATCGCCCGCGCCTTCGCCGGCGCGCCGGCGGTCGTCGTCGCCGACGAGCCGGTGTCGGCCCTCGACGTCTCGGTGCAGGCGGCGGTGACCGAGCTTCTCATGGACATCCAGCGCACGCGCCGCACGACGATGCTGTTCATCAGCCACGACCTCGGCGTGGTGCGCTATCTCGCCGACCGGGTGATGGTGATGTACCTCGGGCACGTGGTCGAGATCGGCACCGCCGACCAGGTGTTCGCGCCGCCCTACCACCCGTATACCGAGGCGCTGCTCTCGGCGGTGCCGATTGCCGACACCTCGGTCAGGAAGGCGCACATCGTCCTCACGGGCGACATCCCCTCGGCAGTGAACCCGCCGCCGGGCTGCCCGTTCCAGACCCGCTGTCCACGCAAGCGGCAGGTGCCGGGCGATCTCTGCGAGACGGTGGTGCCGCCGATGCGCACGCTCGGGCCGGGGCATCAGGTCAAGTGCCACCTCCCTCAGGCGGTGTTCGATGCGATGACGCCGGTCATCACCGCCGCGTGAGGCGGGCCGCACGGCCGGGATCTTGCGCCCGCCGCGCTGGCTGCCTACGTCTCTCCGCGCCATGAACTACGTCCTCGCGCTCTTCCTGCCGCCCCTGTCGATCCTGATCGCCGGCCGCCCGGTCGTCGCGATCCTGACCTTCCTGATCTGGATTCCGGCGCTCCTGTTCTCGGGCGGGCTCACGCACCCGATGTTCATCGCGCTCGCCTGGATTCTGATCTACCAGTCCGGCGAGGAGCGACGCGTCCGACGCCTGACCGAGCGGCGGGACTGAGCCTGCGCACCCGCTTCGCGCCCTCGCCGACCGGCCACCTGCACCTCGGCCACGCCTTCTCGGCGCTGACCGCCTGGGATCTGGCGTGCGCGGCGAGCGGCAGCTTCCTGCTGCGCATCGAGGATCTCGACCCGGCGCGCGCGCGCCCGGCCTTCGATGCCGCGTTGCGCGCCGATCTCGCCTGGCTCGGCCTCGCCTGGTCCGAGCCGGTGCTGCGCCAGTCGACGCGCGCCGCCGCCTACGCCGCCGCGCTCGCGGCGCTCGTGGACCACGGCCTCGTCTATCCCTGCACCTGCACCCGCGCCGACATCGCCGCGGCGCCCGCCGCGCCGCAGGAGGGCGCCGTGGCGCCCGGCATTTATCCCGGCACCTGCCGCGGGCGGCGCGACGCGCCGGAAGGCGCCGCCTGGCGGCTCGACCTTGGCCGGGCGATCGACCGGCTCGACGGTGCGGACGCCGTCGCGGCGCTCGCCTGGACCGAGACCGGGCCCGAGGCCGCCGGCACCCACCGCCTCGACCCTGCCCGCCTCGCGCGCGAGATCGGCGACGTCGTGCTGGCGCGCAAGGATGCCGCGGCCGCCTATCACCTCGCCGTCGTGGTCGACGATGCGGCACAGGGGATCACCCACGTGGTCCGGGGCGCCGACCTCCTCGCCGTCACCCCACTCCACCGCCTGCTGATCGCGCTCCTCGGCCTGCCGGTGCCGGTCTGGCACCACCACCGGCTGATCCGTGACGCCGACGGCCGCCGCCTCGCCAAGCGCGACGACGCGCGCGCGCTCGCGAGCCTGCGTGCCGCCGGCGCCAGCCCCGCCGACATCCGCCGTCTTGTCGGCCTCGCGCCCGCCGGCTCGACAGCCGGCGGCCCGACCGGATAGGGTCCGCCCGCAACCCGACAGGCTCCCCGCATGACGCTCCGCGCCCTTCCCCTTGCCACGATGCTTGCGCTCACGGCCGGCGCGGTGCAGGCGGCCGAGATCGAGGATCTCGTCGCCTTCTCGCTCGAGAAGCACGCGGCCAGCGCCCTCGCGGTCATGGGCATCACCGCGGTGCCGAACGAGACCGCCAGCACGCTCTTTCTCAACACCGGCACGCGCCCCGGCGGCAGCACCGACTTCATCGCCGGCCAGCTGGGCAGCGGCATCACCTTGAGCGAGAGCTATCCGATCTATCTCGAGGGCTACATCGGCTACACCCGCTACGTGCCGGCCTTCGTGCTCGAGCAGGGCTCGAAGGCCGCGAGCCTGCTGCCGAAGTGGACGAGCGTCGCCGCGACCGGCGGCATCGGCTGGGACTTCCGGCTGACCGACGACATCGTGCTGCGCCCGATCGTCGACGTGAGCCTCGGCCAGATCGTGAGCGACACCGCCTTCATCGCCAAGTTCATCGCCGACTACCTCGGCGTCGACGACGTGCACTTCCTGCGCAACGGTGGGCTGACCGCGGGCGGGATCGGCGGCTCGGTCGTGCTCGCCTATGACCACAGCTGGGCGAACCACCTGCAGGCGGAGTGGACGCTGCGCTATTCCAACATGCTCCTGCGGCCGATCGGCGGCGACATCGACGTGGTCGGCGAGGCGCAGGCGGAATCGCTGGTGCTCTGGTCGCGGCTCCGCATGCCCACCGGGCAGTACGCGTTCGGCAGTCCCGTGCGCACCGTCTCGGAGTTCTCCGCCTCGTGGCTGCCCGGCGACCAGGGCGACATCCTGCGCACCGACTGGCTGGCCCAGATCGGCTTCGGCCTCGAGCTCGACGTGTCGAAGACGGCCGTCCCCTGGATCAGCGCCGGGCGCATGGTCATGCGCTACTCGCGCGGCGAATACCTGGAGGGCTACGGCCTCGGGGTGGCGGTCAGCTTCTGATCCGGCTAGACAGGCGTCGGCGGAACCGGGACGGAGCGGCGGAGATGACGAGGGTCGCCTGCATCGGCGAGTGCATGGTCGAGATCACCCTGCCGCGCGAAGGGCACTCGGGCGGCCAGGTCGGCTTTGCCGGCGACACCTGCAACGCCGCGATCTACCTCAAGCGCTGCGCGCCCGAGGCCGAGGTCGCCTATGTCACCGCGCTCGGCACGGATGCGGTCAGCGAGCGGATGCTGGCGACGCTCGCCGACGAAGGCCTCGCGCTCGGCCTCGTCGAGCGCCGTCCCGAGCGGCTGCCCGGCCTCTACGCGATCACGCTCGATGCCGCCGGCGAGCGCAGCTTCACCTACTGGCGCGACCGCTCGGCGGCGCGGACGCTGTTCGAGCCGCCGGCGGAGGTGACGCCCGACAAGCTCGCGGCCTTCGACCTCGTCTATCTCTCCGGAATCACCGTGGCGATCCTGGCACCCGAGGCGCGCACGGCGCTCGCCGAGGCGCTGGCGCGGCACCGCGCGGCCGGCGGCCACGTCGCCTTCGATTCGAACTACCGGCCACGGCTCTGGCCGGACATCGCGACTGCACGGCGGGAGATCGCGCGCTTCTGGGCCGCGGCCGACATCGGCCTGCCCTCGCTCGACGACGAGCTTGCGCTCTACGGCGAGGATGGCGAGGCGGCGGTGATCGCCCGGCTCG
>JBDHSS010000051.1:0-13943 GCA_039808205.1 Paracoccaceae bacterium
GCGACGACGGCGCCGTGCTCGCCGAGACGCGGCCGCCGAAGGGGCTGCTCGGCGGGATGCTCGGCCTGCCGTCGACGGACTGGACCGAGGCGGGGCCGCCGGCGCGCCCGCCGTTCCCGGCCGCCTGGCGCGACCTCGGCGTCGAGGCGCGGCACACCTTTACCCACTTCCACCTCGTCCTCCGGGTGCACGGCGCCCGCGTGCCGTCCGGCGCCGGCGACTTCCACGCCGCCGGACCGCTCGAGGCGGCGCTGCCGACGGTGATGCGCAAGGCGCTGCGGCTGGGGCTGTCGGCAATGGAGGCGTGAGGCGGGTGGCGAGGCTTTTCGCTTGGCGAGGACAGCGAGGCGCGGTGTACCATGAGCGGCCAGGGGTTCAACCATTGGCGAAACCGTTGCCGCCCCTCGCGGGGATCCCGACGGCAGCGCCGCGCGACCGACACCGGCATGTCGGTTGCCAAGGGTCTGAGCATGGTCGATGGTCGCCTCGACAATGGCGCTCAAGCCAACGCCACTCGCAGACGAACGGATCGAGCGTATCCGGCAAGGGAGCCGAAGATGCGTTCGAGCGACCGCGCTTCCACTTCGGGTCCGCGGCCCGAGCTTAGGAGCGCCTTCTTTGCGGTAACAGAGATCACCACGCGATGGAGCGACAACGGCGTCTTCTGGCACATCAATAGTGTGATCTACTTTCCTACTTGGAACTACGATCAACCGGTGTCTAATCGAATTCGGTGTCCTGGACTTGGCAAGCGGGAAAATAGTTGGGTTTGTAGTCGAGACGCGTTGTCGGTATTTCAAGCCGATGGCTTTTCCGGACCGCGTGTTTGCCGGCATCGGGGTGGCTCATCTCGGCCGCAGCAGCGTGCGCTATGAAGTCGGAATCTTCGCGGGCGAGGATGTGGCGGCCTCGGCGCAAGGGCACTTCGTCCACGTCTATGTCCACCGCGACACCGGCCGGCCGGTGACCAGCCTTCAGGCGTTGGAGCAGGAAGTCGGAGCACAATTCTTCGACCGCACCTCGCGGCCTCCGCGGCTGACCGCTGCCGGCCAGCAGATGGTCGAGGCCGCCCGCGAGCTCGTCCGAGCGGCGGAGAACGCCATCGATTCGGTCTCGGGCCGTCGGGTTATCGGGACGCTCGCGATCGGATCGGTGCGGACCAGCGCGATGTCGCTGCTGCCGCGGGCGATCGTCCGTTTTCAAGGCCGATTTCCCTGAGCTCAGGATCAAGCTCCGCGTTTCGCTTACCGAGACGCTTCTTCAGGACGTCTTGGCGGGGCGGCTCGATGCGGCAATGTCGCCGAGTACGGCAACATACCTCCAACACTGCGTTGGCGCCCTTTTCTGCGAGAACCCCTGTTCCTGATCGCGCCGCCCGGCTCGCCGCGGCTGACGGTCGAGGAGTTCCTCTCCCGCTATCCTCTCGTGCGCTTCCGCTCAAACGTGCCGCTGGCGAACATGATAGACCTCGAGCTCGCCCGCCTCGACATTCGGCCGACCGAGGTTGCGGAGATCGACACAGTGTCGGCCATCGTCTCCTGCGTCGCGAACGGCCTCGGCGTCTCGGTCGTACCGCAGGTTGCGATCGACGATTGCGCAGTTCCGCTCGTCACTGCTCCATTCGGCTCGCCGCAGCTCTACCGCCAGATCGGTCTCGTGGAGCGCCAGAACAGCGCTCGCGCGGTCCTGATCTCCGAGTCTGGTCGCTCGACTTCGTCAGTGACCAGCTCGCCGACTGCCGGCGCTTCCGGGTGCTGAACATCGTCGACGACCAAAGCCGGTTCTGCCCTGGGCATATCGTCGACGTCTCGGTCTCCGGAGTGCGGGTGGCCCGCTACCTCGACGACCTGGCGCTGCTCCACGGCCTGCCAGAGGAGTTCGTCCTCGACAACGGTCCCGAAGGCACGAGCCGAGCCATGTTCGATTGGTCGGAGCGGACTGGCGTACGGCTGCGCTTCATCCAACCGGGCAAGCCGGTGCAGAACGCCTTCGTCGAGAGTCTCAATGGCAAGCTCCGCGACGAGTGCCTCAATCTCCACTGGTTCCGCTCGCTGCGGCATGCCCGCGAGGAAATCGAACGATGGCGCCATCACCAACTCCGCGCGCCTCCACTCGGCGCTCGGCTACCGAACTCCGATGGAGGTGCTGACCACCCGGCCGCGACAGCGCTTGAGCCTCTTGCGGGCTCCGCCCCGCTCATCGCCCGGTTTCAACCGGAGGATTCCAGTTTGTGCGGCCCTGATCGCGGGGAAAGGCCAATGCCTGCCGGCCTCCCCCGGCAGACAGCTTGAATCAGAACCTGCCCCTCAGGGGTGTCCCCAGATTCAATCAGCTCGGCTTTCGCTCTAAAGCAGGAAATCAGTGAGAGCGATCGGCGCGTCGATCCAGATTCGGAAATCCGCGACCCCGTTCCCGTCCACGTCGCCCGCAAGCACGCCATCCGCGTACCGCAGATCGCCCGCTGTCCCGGAAAATGGCGCGGCCCAGATCAGGTGGAATCCCTGGTCGCCGCTCTGCGTCGGGTCGGCATCGATCCGGCGCAGGTCGATATGGTCGGTACGGAACTCGAAGTCGATGATCTCGGTTCGGCGCCCCGCCGCGACGCTGGTGAAGAGGAAGCGATCCACGCCCGGGCCGCCGGACAGCAGGTCATGCCCGAGCCCACCGACCAGGTCGTCGTATCCCCAGCCTCCCATGAGCCGGTCGTTCCCGGGTCCTCCCGCGAGGTGGTCGGGACCGTTGCCTCCGAACAGGCGGTCATCGCCGCCGCGCCCCTGCAGGCGATCGGCGCCGGCGGCTCCGATCAGCACATCCGTTCGGTCGGAGCCAGCCAGCACGTCGGCTCGGTCCGATCCCCGCCAGACGGTCAGGCGCGTGCCCGCCTCGACATCGTTCAGCACTGTGGTCTCGTTGTCGGGCCATCGGACCGTGACCCGCCCGGAACCGGCGCGTGCCAGGCCGAAGTGGAGGTCGGGATCATCCTGGCCGTGAAGGCGCACGCCCGCGTCGTAGATTTGCATCTGCTCACCCGTCGCGGACCGGACGGTGACCGTCGATCCCAGGGTGACGGGATCTCCCTCCTCCGCCCGCAACGTCACGTCGAGCCACCGGTTGCGGCCACCGGCGTTCTGATAGAGCGCGTATTCGCTGTCAGGGAGGAACGAGGCGGGGCCGCGGCCGTTCGACACGAGCAGGTCGAGCCAGCCGTCGTCGTTGAAGTCGGCGCTTGTCGTGGTGCCCCGATCCCCCGAGCCGGTCCCGGCGCGCGTCCCGCGCCGGAAACCGCCGAGAAGCCTGCGTGTCCGTCGTTGAGGTAGAGGCGGTTGACCAGGTTGCCGGCGCCGCCGGTCACGACGGCGTAGACATCGACATCTCCGTCGTTGTCGAAGTCGCCGGAGGCGACGCTCGTGGCCGGCGCGCTGGCAACCGGCCGGGTTTCCCGGAAGGTCCCGCCCTTTTGTCCGAGGAACAAGAGGTCGTGCTGTTCCGCGGCCTCGTCGCGTCCGTTATAGCCTGCCCACTGGATGGCCGAAGCGGACTCGACCATGGCCGATGTCGAGACCCGCCGGCCGCCGCCTGCCTCGACATGCCAAAGCCGGGTATCGGGATCGTACCAGACGCCCAGGAGCCGGCCACCATCCTCGTCAAGGGCGTCCGGGCGCCCCATCACCGCCTCGGACCAACGATAAAGGCGGACGCCAGTCACTGGATCGACGGCGATCGACTCCGAGCCGTAGACGATCTTCTCCGGCCCGCGGTTATTGTAGGGCGCGGTCCTGAGGGTTACCGGCCCATCGGTCCGGAAGGAAACGACATCGGTCGAGGCGTCCCCCCTCTCGCCCACCATCTCGAACCGCAGGGTCCGGTCGTCCACGCGTGCGAGCTGGTCGAACGGCAAGGCCCTGGAAACCCAGATGTCGGAGCGGCCATCGTTGTTGAAATCGTCGACGCTGAAGTCCGTCAAGGATCCGTCGTCGGGGACGAGGAGCGTCCTCTGATACGAACCGCCTCGGTGCGTCAGCACCTCGACCCCCTTTCTGCCGAACATGGCGAAGTCTATCGAGAGATCATCGTCGAAGTGACCGGGCAGCATCGCGAAGACACCTGCCATGTCGGTCCCGAAGTAGTCGTGGTCTGCGGCGTATCTGCCAGAAGGCTCTTGCAGCATCACCGTCGCCGGGGCCTCGCCGTCGGGGCGCACGCCGGCCCCGAGGAACACGTCGAGCCTCCCGTCCGCGTTGAAGTCGAAGGGCGTGGCGCCGCGTCCGCGGGTCAGGGGGTAGGCGAGCCCGAGATTGTCGTCCGCGAGCTCCAACCGGCCGCCTTCGAACTCGAAGAGGTTGTTGGACGCCCTGCGCTCGCTGTGCCCGACCCCCGCCCCGCCGCCGACACGCTCGAGAAGCTCCGGAAAGCCATCACCGTCGTAGTCGGCCCACACCGCCGCGTGGACGTCCTTCCCCAGGTCGAGCGCTTGCCCACGGCCGAAATGCCGGTCACCCCAGCTGAGGAACAGCATAGGGGCCTCGTCTGCGTGGTTGTTGACATAGAGGTCCGGGCGGCCATCAGCGTTGATGTCGCTCCAGGTGACGGACCAGGTGGCCGAGGATACGTCGTTGATGTGGGGGAGCAGAAACGTCACGTTCCTGAATGACACGGGCATCGCAATGACCTCCGTCAATGTCGGTCCTCACCCGTCGCTCGCGCCGCCCTTAGGATTGAATTTTTCGAAAGAATCCAGTCACCAAGTGGCGAGGACGAGAAAGGCAAATGGCCCTTGAACGCAGGCCGGCGCATCAATCAGCATTTGTATTCAGATCTGCGGTGGGACCGGTCGTCAGTTCAAAGACCATCTCTATCTGGTCAATCTATCGCGCTGCTGGCAAACGCTACAAGACACCCGATTGGGCAGAGCGTCTCGATCGAAAGGCAGCTGCAGGACATGCGACGGATCGGAGTCGTCGAGGCACAGTCGGGCGGGTTAGCCTCTGGCTCGACGCGACCTACCTCAAGGTGCGGGAGGGCGGGCGTATCGTGTCGGTCGCCGCGATAATCGCCATGGCGGTCGACACCGACGGCCGGCGCGAGATCGTCGGCCTGCACATCGGCCCGTCGGAAGCCGAGCCGTTCTGGGCAAGCTTCTCAAGGACCTGGTGCGCCGCGGCCTGAAAGGCGTGAAGCTGGTGATCTCGGACGCGCACGAGGGCCTGAAGGCCGCGATCCGGCGGGTGATCGGCGCCACCTGGCAAAGGTGCCGGGTTCATTTCGCCCGCAACGCGCTCGCCTATGGACCGCGCGGCCAGCACGCCATGGTCGCCGCCGCCATCCGCCAGGCCTTCATCCAGCCCGACCGCAAGAGCGCCGGCGAGACCTGGCGCCACGTCGCCGACCAGCTCCGCGGCCGCTGGCCGAAGCTCGGCGCGCTGATGGACGAGGCCGAGGAGGACGTGCTCGCCTACATGACCTTCCCGAGCCAGCACCGCGTCAAGCTGCACAGCACCAACCCCTTGGAGCGCCTGAACAAGGAGGTGAAGCGACGGGCCGACGTCGTCGGCATCTTCCCGAACGAGGACAGCATCGTTCGCCTGATCGGCGCTGTCCTCCCTCCGGGCCAGGGCGACCTTGGCCTTTCGCGGTCCGGTTCGCTCCGAGACTGCCCGTGCCCAGTCGCGCAGGCGCGATCCGCCGAGTTTGCGCGTCATGATGGCGTTGGCGGCTTCGTAGAGGTGGGTCCGCGTCATCCTGTCGCCGCGGCGAGAGATGCGGCCGTTGCGGCCGATCTCGCCCGACGCGTAGCGTCTCGGTGTCAGCCCGAGATAGGCACCCGCGCTCGCCGAGCTGCGGAAGCGGTCGGCGTAGTCGAACGCGGAAGCGACCGCGAGCGCGGTGATCGGTCCGATCCCCGGGGCGGTCAGCACCACCTCATGGCTCCAGTCGAACTGGTAGGCCTCGCCGGGCGCGAAGCTCAGCGGCCCGTGACCGGTCCTTCACCCGGCAATCGGCAGTCCCAGAAACCTTTGGTTGGCATGTCCGAAGCCGGCGGTAACCCGGATAGGCTCGCGGTGCGACTACAGGGATCGTCCCGTCTGAACAGAAGAAGATCCGTGCGAGATGGTTCTGCGCAACTGAAGCATGACCCGGCGAATGTGCTTCAGTTTGCTCTGGTTCGTTCCGCTATGTTCTGTTAAGGTTCTATTAGCATTTCTTGACGGTCGGCCTCGATCACTCCAGCATAAGGTGCTGTAATGGAAGGGGTTTCCAGAAAATTACCCGATCCGGTAGTTCGGGCTCTCCCGGGTGATCTGCACGTCGTGGACGTGGCTCTCGCGCAGGCCCGAGCCGGTGATCCGGACGAAGCGGCAGCCGCCGCGCATGGCGTCGACGGTGGCGTGGCCGGTGTAGCCCATGGCGGCGCGCAGGCCGCCGACGAGCTGGTGCAGCACGGCGGCGACCGGGCCCTTGTAGGGCACCTGGCCCTCGATGCCCTCGGGCACCAGCTTGTCGGCCGAGGCTTCCTTCTGGAAGTAGCGGTCGGCCGATCCGCGCGCCATGGCGCCGACCGAGCCCATGCCGCGGTACGACTTGTAGCTGCGGCCCTGGAACAGGATGACCTCGCCCGGCGCCTCCTCGGTGCCGGCGAGGATCGAGCCGACCATGGCGCAGTTGGCGCCGGCGGCGATCGCCTTGGCGAAGTCGCCGGAGAACTTGATGCCGCCGTCGGCGACGATGACGGCGCCGGATTTCGCCGCCTCCGCGGCGCAGTCGAGGATCGCCGTCATCTGCGGCACGCCGACGCCGGCGACGATGCGGGTGGTGCAGATCGAGCCGGGGCCGATGCCGACCTTGACCGCATCGGCCCCGGCATCGATCAGCGCGCGCGTCGCCTCGGCCGTCGCCACGTTGCCGGCGACGATCTGCACCGCGCTCGAGTGCCGCTTCAACCGCTCCACCGCGTCCGAGACGCCGCGCGAGTGGCCGTGCGCGGTGTCGATCACCACCACGTCGACGCCGGCCTCGACCAGCGCCACCGAACGCTCGAAGCCCGCGTCGCCGACCGTCGAGGCGGCGGCGACCCGCAGTCGGCCGAGATCGTCCTTTGCGGCGTGCGGGTTCAGCACCGCCTGCTCGGTGTCCTTGAGGGTGAGGAGGCCGGTCAGGCGGCCGCCGTCGTCGACGACGAGGAGCTTCTCGATCCGACGCTCCTGCATCATGCCCTTGGCGACGCTGAGATCGGCGGGCTCGCGCAGCATCGCGAGATCCTGGCTCGTCATCATCGCGCTGACCGGGGTGCGGGCGTCGCTGGCGAAACGCATGTCGCGGTTGGTGACGATGCCGAGCACCACGCCGCGCTCGTCGACCACCGGGAAGCCGGTGATCCGGTAGCGCTCCTGCAGCGCCTGGGCGTCCTTCAGCGTCTGGTCGGGCCTGAGCGTCACCGGCGCGTAGACGACGCCCGACACGAACCGCTTCACCCGCTGCACCTCGGCCGCCTGCTCCGCCACCGAGAGGTTGCGGTGGATCACGCCGATGCCGCCGGCCTGCGCCATGGCGATCGCCATGCGCGACTCGGTCACCGTGTCCATCGCCGCGCTCAGGAGCGGGATCTGCAGCGTCACCGTCCTCGTGAGCCGGGTGCGCGTGTCCGCAGTCGCCGGCAGCACGTCCGAGGCGCCGGGCACCAGGAGCACGTCGTCGAATGTGAGCGCTTCGCGCAGATCCATGGCCGAGATCCCGATCGAGGTTGGCCCCGTGCTATTTCACGCACCCGCGGGAAAGAAAAGCCCGTCTGCCGTGGGGCGCCGCCCGACTTGCGGTGCGGCGCTTGTGCGCATCGGGCCGGGCGGCTAGGGTGCCGGCGACCGAGAGGGCCGCATGATCCGCTTGCTTGCACAGACCGTCGTCGAGCTGGCCGCCAACGCCATCGGCCTGCTGGTGGCGAAGTGGCTGCTGCCGGGCTTCGTCATTATGCCGACGGGGTTCCTCTGGGTCATCGTGATCTTCACGGCGGCGCGGTTCATCCTTGCGCCGCTGGTGTTCAAGCTGTCGTTCAAGTACGTGCGCGCGCTGACCGGCGGCATCGCGCTGGTGACGACCTTCGTCGGCCTTCTCGTCACCACCTGGCTGACCGATGGCCTGCGGATCAGCGGCTTCTCGACCTGGGTGCTGGCGACGCTGATCGTCTGGCTGTTCGGCGTCATCGCCATGCTCGTGCTGCCGCTCTTCGTCTTCAAGAAGGCGCTGGCGCAGCGCGGCTCGGGCCCGCAGCTGCCGCCGATGCGCTGAGCTAGTCCGCCGCCGCCCGCTTCAGCACCGCCCCCATTCGCGCGCGCCAGTCCGGGCCCTGCCGCTTGAAGCGCTCGACCGTCTCGGGATCGAGCCGGAGCGTGACCGCCGAGCTTCGCGTCCGCCTTCGCCGGCCGCCCCCGGCTGCGGCGGATGCTTTCCATGAGCTCGGGGAAGACCTCGGCGAATGGCTTGGCTTGCGCCAGCAGCTCGTCGGTGGCTTCGTAGTCGTCGGGATCCTCGGCGATCTGCCGCTGGATCTCGGCCTCTTCCTCATCGGTCAGCGGCGGGATCTTCGGCATGAACGGTCCTTCTTTCCTTTCGGCTCGCCCGGCGCATCGACACCATGGCCTCGGTTCCGAGCGGTACGAAGATCACCGTCACCAGAGCGCCATCGTGCAGCCCGATCGCCGGTGCCGGCCCTGTCGTGTCGGCGTGATCGTCGCGCCCTCGAAGAACTCGGGTCGAAGCGATGCATGTCCAGACCGGGAGCCTGGAGGGTTCGCTGCCGTTTCGGCTCGTCCCAGAGGATGCGCACCTGTTTCCGTACACGAAATTCCGCGGCCGGCAACGGGCCGCGGCATCAGCTTGCCTCGGAGGATCTTGCCCAGAGGTTGATGTTCTCCTCGTCGGCCCAGCGGTCGATCTCGGAAAGCTCCTCCGCGGAGAAGTCGAGGTTCCGCACCGCGCCGACGCAATCCTCGACCTGGTTCGGGCGCGACGCGCCGATCAGCGCCGAGGTGATGCCGCCGCCGCGCAGCACCCAGGCGATCGCCATTTGCGCCAGCGTCTGGCCGCGCGCCTCGGCGATCTCGTTGAGCTTGCGGATGTTGCCGAGCGCGTGCTCGCTCAGGAACTCGGGCCGGAGCGACTTGCCCTGCGTCGCCCGGCTGCCCTCGGGAATGCCCTTGAGGTACTTCCCCGTCAGCATCCCCTGCGCCAGCGGCGTGAAGGCGATCGAGCCGATGCCGAGCTCGGCGAGCGTCTCCTTCAGCCCGTCGCGCTCGACCCAGCGGTTGATCATGTTGTAGCTCGGCTGGTGGATCAGGCACGGGGTGCCCAGATCCTTGAGGATCGCCACCGCCGCCCGGGTCTTCTCGGAGTTGTAGGACGAGATGCCGGCGTAGAGCGCCTTGCCCGAGCGCACCGCGGCGTCGAGCGCGCCCATCGTCTCCTCGAGCGGCGTGTCGGGGTCGACGCGGTGCGAATAGAAGATGTCGACGTAATCGAGCCCCATCCGCTTCAGGCTCGCGTCGAGCGACGCCAGCAGGTACTTGCGGCTCCCCCATTCGCCATAGGGGCCGGGCCACATCAGGTAGCCCGCCTTGGTCGCGATCACCAGCTCGTCGCGCAGCCCGGCGAGGTCCGTCCGCAAGATCTCGCCGAACGCCGTCTCCGCCGATCCCGGGGGCGGCCCGTAGTTGTTGGCGAGGTCGAAGTGGGTGATGCCGGCGTCGAAGGCGGCGCGGCAGATCGCCCGCTTGGTCTCGTGGGGCGTGTCGCCGCCGAAGTTGTGCCAGAGGCCGAGCGACACCGCCGGCAACTTGAGCCCGCTTCGGCCGCAGCGCCGGTAGACCATCCGCTCGTAGCGGTCCTCGGCCGGTGCGTAGCGCATCACCGTCTCCTCACGCGAGCAGCGCGCGCGCGGCGTCCGGCCCGAGCGGCTCGGGCCGGGTGCAGGTGGTGGTGAGCTCGACGAACTGGCCGGTCTCGCCCGAGCGCAGGATCGCTGTCATCACGTCGATGCCGTGCAGCGCCCGCTCCAGCCCGCAGCGCGCGTCGCGGCCCTCGAGGATCGCCGCCGCCATGTCGGCGAGCCCGGCGGTGCGATAGTTGGCATAGGACCCGGTCGGACGGATGTCATTGGCGACGCCGAACGGATGATCCCAGGTCGGCGCCGCCTCGACGCTGCCGTCGCGCGCGGCAACCTCGACCACGCCGCCGAACCAGTTCGGATCGGGCACGAAGAGCGCCCCTTCGGTGCCGTAGAGCTCCATCGGTCGATGGCGGTGGCCCCAGACGTCCCAGCTCGCGCCAAGCGTCACCGCCGCGCCGCTGGCGAACTCCAGGAGCGCGTGGATCGTCGTCGGCGTCCGGACCGGGATCTCCTCGCCCTTCCGCGGCCCGTCGGCCAGGATGGTGCGCGTCGGCGTCGCGGTGTTGGCAAGCGCCGCCACCCGCTTCACCGGGCCGATCAGGTTGATGAGGTTGGCGACGTAGTAGGGGCCGACGTCGAGCACCGGTCCGGCGCCCGGCAGAAAGAAGAAGTCCGGGTTCGGGTGCCAGGTCTCCATGCCGTGGCTCATCACGTGCGCGGTGCCCGAGGTGATCGTCCCGACCGTGCCGTCGTCCACGAGCTTGCGCGCCAGCTGGTGCGCGCCGCCGAGGAAGGTGTCGGGCGCCGATCCGACCCGCAGCCCCTTCGCGTCGGCGAGCCGCTTCAGCTCCTTGCCTTCCTCCACCGTCAGCACGAAGGGCTTCTCGGAGTAGACGTGCTTGCCGGCCTCGAGCGCGCGCCGCGTCACGCCATAGTGCGCCTCGGGGATCGTCAGGTTGATGACGACGTCGAGGTCGGGATTGTCGAGCAGCGCGTCGGTCGCCTGCGCCTTGACGCCGAACTCCTTGGCCCGCGCCTCGGCCGCCGCCGGGTGCAGGTCGGAACAGGCGCGCACCTCGAGCCCCTTGAAGAGCGGCGCGAGGCGGAAATAGGCCGCCGAGATGTTGCCGCAGCCGATGATGCCGATGCCGAGCGTTCCGGTCATTGTCGCGCCCTCCTCAGAGCTTCGCGGCCGCTGCGATCGAGCCCTCGGCGAAGCGGCGGTCGTCCTTGGGGTTGTCGTGCTCCATGACGAAGACGCGCGCCGGCGTCGAGCGCAGCGCCGCCATGATCGTCTTCCAGTCGACGGTGCCGTCGCCGAGGTCGGCCCACCCGTCCTCGTCCGCCTTCTCGCCGGCGGGCGCGATGTCCTTCACGTGCACCGCGGTGATCCGCTTGCCGAAGGTTCGGATCCACTCCAGCGGATCGCCGCCGCCGCGCACCACCCAGGCGATGTCGGCCTCCCATTCGAGATCCGGCCCGCCCTCGAAGATCGCGGTGATCGGCAGCGCGCCGTCGGCGGTGCGCCGGAACTCGAAGTCGTGGTTGTGCCAGCCGAAGCCGAGCCCGGCGTCGCGGTAGGGCGCGGCCGCCGCCTGCAGCCGCTCGCCGAACGCGCGCCAGCCGGCGCCGTCCGTCGGCCGCTGGTCGGGCATGAGATACGGGCAGTAGATCGTCTCGATCCCGACCGCCTTGGCGATACCGAGAACCTTGGCGGGCTCCGCCTCCAGCATGTCGATGCCGAAGTGTCCGGTCGGCATCTTCAGCCCCGAGGTGCCGAGGTTGGCGACCAGCTCCTTCACCTTGGCGTCGTCGGCATAGAGCGCGCCATAGCCTTCGACCTGCCTGTAGCCGGCAGCCGCGAGCATCTTCAGCGTGTCGGCGAGCGGCCCGAAGTTCCGCGACGAATAGAGCTGATAGGAGAAGTCGGTCATCGAGGGGGCTCCTTGGCGATCAGGCGAAGCTCGGGGGAAGGGTGGTTTTCAAGCGAAAGGGTGCCGCTCTTGACGGATTTGGCGTGGACATCCGTCCGCATCCGCCGGGTCGGACGCGGACGGATTGGAACCGTCGGCGACACACGACGCCCCTTGCCCTCCGCGCATCCTGCGCTCCAGGCAACGGCCCTGCAAACGCATGCGTTTGCTCGTCGGGCCGGGACTCGCGGGGCCGGAGGCCCCGCTTCGGTCGGGGGTCATGGGCCTTGCTTTCGGTCAGCATCCTAGAGCCGCTGCTCGGTCGAGCGGTCGAAGAGCGACGCCTTGCCGATGTCGAAGCCGACGGTGACCGGCTGGCCCGGCCGGAAGCCGTGCTCGGCGGCGGCGCGTGCCGACAGCGGCTGACCGGCGAAGCTCAGCCAGAGCAGGCTGTCCGAGCCCATCGGCTCGTCGAGATCGACGACCGCCGGCAGGCCGTCGCCACCCGCGTGCACCGCGACATGCTCGGGCCGGACGCCGAGGATCACCTCGGTGCCGGGCGGCGGCACGCGGCCGTCATAGCCGGCGAGCGGCACGCGCACGCCCGCGGTCGCGAAGTCTCCCGAAGGGTCGATCCGGCCCTTCAGCATCGTCATCGCCGGCGAGCCGATGAAGCCGGCGACGAACAGGTTCGCCGGCTTGTTGTAGATCGTCTTCGGATCGGCCAGCTGCTGGATGATGCCGCCGCGCATCACCGCGATCCGGTCGGCCAGCGTCAGCGCCTCGATCTGGTCATGCGTCACGTAGATCATCGTGTTGCGGAGCTGCTGGTGCAGCCGCTTGATCTCGACCCGGAGTTCCGAGCGCAGCTTGGCGTCGAGGTTCGACAAGGGCTCGTCGAACAGGAACACGTCGACGTCGCGGACGAGCGCGCGCCCGATCGCCACCCGCTGCCGCTGCCCACCCGAGAGCGCCGCGGGCTTGCGCTCGAGGAGCGGCTGGATCTGCAGGATCTCGGCCGCGCGCGCGATGCGGCTGTCTATCTCCGCCCGCGGAAGGCCGGCGTTCTTCAGCCCGAAGCTGAGGTTGCCGCGCACGCTCATCTGCGGATAGAGCGCGTAGGACTGGAACACCATGCCGATGCCGCGGTCCTTCGGCTCCTCCCACGTGACGTTCTTGCCCTTGATCCAGATCTGCCCGTCGGTGATGTCGAGGAGCCCCGCGATGCAGTTCAGGAGCGTCGACTTGCCGCAGCCGGACGGCCCGAGCAGCACGATGAACTCGCCCGGCGCAATGTCGAGGTTGAGGCGGTCGAGGATCTTCAGGCTGCCATAGGCGAGGTCGAGATCCTTGACCGACACGCTGGGCGCGGTCGTCGTCGAGTGCGGGGCCATCTGGTTCATGCCCTATCCCTTCACGGCGCCCGCGGCGATGCCGCGCACGAAGAGCTTGCCGGAAACGAAGTAGATCACGAGCGGCACCAGGCCGGTGATGATCGTCGCCGCCATGTTGACGTTGTATTCCTTCACGCCCTGCACCGAATTGACGATGTTGTTGAGCTGCACCGTCATCGGATAGGTGTCGGGCTTGGTGTATACCACGCCGAACAGGAAGTCGTTCCAGATGCCCGTCACCTGCAGGATGATGGCGACGACGAAGATCGGCAGCGCCATCGGCAGCATGATCTTGAAGTAGATCCCCCAGAACCCCGCGCCATCCACGCGGGCCGCCTTGAACAGCTCCTCGGGGACGGAGGTGAAGTAGTTGCGGAACAGCAGCGTCAGGATCGGCATCCCGAAGATCGAGTGCACGACGACGAGGCCCGACAGCGTGCCGTAGAGGCCGATCTCGCGCAGGATGATGACGATCGGATAGAGCATCACCTGGTAGGGGATGAACGCGCCGAAGATCAGGATCGCGAAGAAGGTGTTGGCGCCCTTGAACCGCCAGAGCGAGAGCGCGTAGCCGTTCACGCTGGCGATCGCGATCGAGATCACGACCGACGGCACGGTGATCCGCACCGAGTTCCAGAAGCCGCGGGAGAGGCCGTCGCAGTTGAGCCCGGTGCAGGCCTCGGCCCAGGCCTTCACCCAGGGCTCGAAGGTGATCTCCATCGGCGGCGCGAAGATGTTGCCGAGCCGGATCTCCGGCAT
>JBDHSS010000052.1:0-13940 GCA_039808205.1 Paracoccaceae bacterium
GGCGTGGTTCCAGTCGCGCTACGACAAGGGCGAGACCGAGGCGGAGCGCACCGCCTATCTCAACTGCCCGATGGACCGGGACGAGTACGAGGCGTTCATCGACGCGCTCCGCGCCGCGGAGACCGCCGACTTCAAGGAGTGGGAGCGGGCGACGCCGTACTTCGAGGGTTGCCTGCCGATCGAGGTGATGGCCGAGCGCGGCCGCGACACTCTGCGCCACGGCCCGATGAAGCCCGTCGGCCTCACCAACCCGCACACGCCGGGCTGGAAGCCCTACGCGGTGGTGCAGCTCCGCCGCGACAATGCGCTCGGCACGCTCTACAACATCGTCGGCTTCCAGACCAAGATGAGGCATGGCGCCCAGACCCAGGTGCTGCGGATGATCCCCGGCCTCGAGAACGCCGCCTTCGCCCGGCTCGGCGGGATCCACCGCAACACCTTCCTGAACTCGCCGCGGCTCCTCGACGGCCAGATGCGACTCAAGGCCGACCTCAGGCTGCGCTTCGCCGGGCAGGTGACGGGCGTCGAGGGCTACGTGGAGAGCGCGGCCACGGGCCTCCTCGCCGGCCGCCTCGCCGCCGCCGAGCGCCTCGGCCAGCCGCTGGCGCCGCCGCCGGAGACGACGGCGACCGGCGCACTGCTGCGGCACATCACCGGCGGCGCCGACGCGAAGACCTTCCAGCCGATGAACGTCAACTTCGGCCTCTTTCCGCCGCTCGACGCCACCCGCGCCGGCCGCCGCGGGCGGCGCGAGCGCTACAAGGGCTACACCGACCGCGCGAAGGCTGATTTCGCGCGCTGGCTCGACGAGGTGCCCGTCATCGCCTGACGGCTGCGAGACGCCTCTCCCGAGCGTCCCTGTGGAAATTGACCGGGGTCGTATCGAGGACGTGTCCGACGATCCTTGCCAGAAAGCGATCCGGCATGAGCCCTTCGGGAGTCTTGTCGATCCGAACGGTGACGCTCGGCAGGCCCTGGATGATCCTGTCCATCTCTGAATCGGAGGGCCCAGCCGGCTCGTCGGCTTCGGGCTCCGGCTCCGGCTCCAGAACCACCGACGCGGGTTCCCCTTCGCCCACCTCGGGCGGCGAGACCTCGCCTCCGTACTCCATCAGGACGAGGCAGGTGGCGTTGTACGCATCATCCTCCCGCCCGAGCTTCATCAGAAGATCGAACAGCCAGTCGGCGGTCCTGGGCTCCAGGGCCAGGATGTCGGAGCGCAGCCCGAACATGAAGCCGAGTGCGGCGAGGGGATGGCGCAACCTGAGGTTCTTCGCATCCCCGTAGGACTCCTCGATTCGGTTCGGCGCGTTCTTCCCATAAGAGGAATCCATGCGCTTCGTCGACACCAGCAGTTCCGGTCCTGTCCACCAGTCCGCAATGACCACGTCAACCTGCTTCAGGTAGTTCTTTCCGAGGATCGTCGCTGCAGACGATGTCGCGCCCTTGACAGACGTCTTTCTGGAAATGCGAGCCTCGATCTGTGACCGAAGCTGCCGAGGCAGCGACTCGATCACGGCCGCCACCGCCGCCGGCAATATGCGCGGATTTGTCGCGCGCGGCCAAACGCCGTCGGGACTGAAGCCGGCCCGGCGCAACTCGTAGGCCAGCCAGACATCCAGCGCCAGCGCCGGCACACCGGACTGCGTCGTCGCCTTCAGATGGAGCGGCACTCCCAGCAGCCGCTCGAGAGTCCTGTAGTCCGGAACGAATTGAAGCCGGCCACTCTCGTCGATGATCCAAGGGTTGCCATACGCCCCGCCAGGAGCCGCGGCGGCGACGATCCGGTCGAAGAGCGCCCAGGCTTGCGCTTTCGTCGATGCTTCACCGGCCACTGGCGCCCCGTGTCTGGCGGCGATCCGCGAGAATTTGCCGGGCGCCACGGATCAGCGCCCCGTGCTCCCCGGAGAGCGCGCCGCTCTTCCCGAACAGCTCGCGGTCAACCACGTCCACCGCGTCCAGCAACCGGCCCGCGTCCAGGAGCCTTGCAACCTGGTTCTTCATGCGGCGAAGGGCGTCCGCCTGTCGGGTGATCAGGGTCGAAGATGGCACGAGCCAGCCATCGGCTTCCTTCGGCTCCATCTTCAGAATGCCACCGCCGTAGGAGCGGCCGACGATCTCGGCATGAAGCAGGGTGACCGAATTGATGCTGGCAAGCGGCAGGAGCTCGCGACCGATCTCCCGGTGGCTCTCGCGGAGGTAGACCCCATGAACCGAGTTGAGGTGTCGCACCCCGGCTTCGTTCGCGGTGATGCGCGGCGTATCGGCGTTCATGCAGGTGAGCAGAAGGTCGGCAGGCGGCACGAGCGGCACCCGATGCCAAAGCTTGCGGACGCGGCACTTGTAGGCGCTGTCGACCCCCGTTCGCCGGCCGTGGGCAATGTACGCCGTCGCGGCCTTCGATGGAGGGTCGCCCGGATAGAAGAGATGGATGGCGCGCCCTTCCCGTCCCAGCCTCGTCAGCATGGCCTTGGTGAGCGAGAGCCGGCGCAGGTGCGAGCTTCCGGGCGGGGAGATATCCAGCAACTCGTCTGCCGGCAGCCGAAGCTCCTTCGCTCGCTGAGGCGAGACGGCGAAATACCCATTGTTGCCTGTGACCATGCCGAGCGTGGTATCGCCCCAGGCTTCAAGGCGACAGCATCGGTCAAGGTCCGTGAGCTGCTGCAGGATCGCGCCGATGCCGGGATCGATGAGACTGCTGGTCCACTTCGCGCTCGGGTCAGGCGGACTCCAGCTCAGCCCGGGGCCCATGGTTGCGAGCGTCGCGGCGTTTCTGGTGCGCCGGACGGTCATCTTGCCGGATGGCCCGGAGCGATACTGATCCGCCAGGAGGAGCACGACATCTGCCTCGGCTTCCGGAAAGACCTGCTCGTCGAAAAGGACCAGTTGCACGTCCCGGAAGTGGCTCAACAGAAATGCCCGGACAGGTGCGGCGTAGTTCACCGAAAGCAGCTCCGCGGGAAGAACGAGCGCAAGCCGGCCTCCCGGCCTCAGGAACAAGGCAGCGTGGATCGTGAACGCCGCCCAGCTTGAGGCCAGGCGAGTGAGCGCCACGCCCGCGCGAAGCGCAGCTGCGCGGGATCGGACCCGCATTTGTCCAGTGAAGTCCTGGTATCTTATGTATGGAGGATTGCCGACGACCGCATCGAACGAAGCTGACGGCGCCAAGGCGAAGAAGTCGCATTGCCGTATGTGAGCATTTCCTCCAGCGTCCTGCACGCGCCTGCTTGCGAGAACGGCACTGTAGTCGTGTATCTCGACGCCATGAACGGTCGGCCTCCACTGCGGATCATTGGAGAGCGCACGGAGTTGAGCCACTGCTTCGGACAGAAAAGCCGCGTCCCCGGCGGAAGGATCGAGGACTCGGTCGTCGGGTGTGCGGACTGCCCACTTGGTGAGGAACCCGGTGATCTCGCCTGGCGTGAAGAAGGCGCCGCGCTCCTTGCGCAAGGCTGGCGTATCGACCGGATCCATGGAGGGGGCGAAGGTCACCTGCTCGTCCTAGCTCGGCTTGCCGCAGCATCATTTGGGTTGTGATGCAGGACTGGAATCGTGTCCACCCGTAGCCGTGAATGACGTTTAACCGCAGACCGGGCGTCGAGACCCGATCGGGCCTCGCCAAGGTCAGGCGGGGAGGGAGCGCGAGCCCCCTCCCCCGGTCTTCTGCGAGCCTTGTCAGTCTGGTCCTGCTCGACCGGTTCTGCCGCAGCCCCCCTAAGGTGCCATTCCGTCAGCTGCAGCCGCTGGTCGCGCCGCAGGTGTTGCACTTCATGCAGGTGCCGTTGCGCACCAGGGTGAAGTTGCCGCATTCGCCGCACGGGTCGCCCTCGTAGCCCTGCATCCGCGCGTGGGCGCGCAGGTCGAGCGCGGTGCTGTCGCGGCTGGTGCGGAGCGCGAGGCCGGAGAGCGAGCCGAGCTCGAGAGCGCCCGTGACCGAGGCGCCGCCCTGCAGCACCATGAGTTCCTGCGGCAGCCGCTTTCTCAGATACCCGGTCGAGCTCAGCTGCTTGATGACGGCGATCGAGCTCTGCGCCGCCTCGCCCTCGACGCGGCGGACGTTGCCCTCGGCCTCGCCGCGCCCGAGGTCGTCGAAGCTCTCGCCCGTGGGCTTCACGTGCGCGAGGTCGGTGCGGTCGAGGTAGGAGACCGCGAGCTCGCGGAAGATGTAGTCGAGGATCGAGGTCGCACTCTTGATCGAGTCGTTGCCCTGCACCATCCCCGCCGGCTCGAAGCGCACGAAGGTGAAGGCATCGACGAACTCCTCGAGCGGCACGCCGTACTGCAGGCCGACCGAGATCGCGATGGCGAAGTTGTTCATCATCGCCCGGAAGGCCGCGCCCTCCTTGTGCATGTCGATGAAGATCTCACCGAGCCGGCCGTCAGCGTACTCGCCCGTGCGCAGGTACACCTTGTGGCCGCCGACCATCGCCTTCTGGGTGTAGCCCTTGCGCCGCTCCGGCAGGCGCTGGCGGTTGACCTTCTCGATCTCGCGGTAGATCACCTTCTCGACGATCTTCTCGGCCAGGACCGTGACCCGCTCGGCAACCGGCGCTTCGGTCAGCGCCGCCTCGAGCTCGTCGTCGTCCTCGATCAGCGCCGACGACAGCGGCTGGCTGAGCTTGGAGCCGTCGCGATAGAGCGCATTCGCCTTGACGCCGAGCGACCAGGAAAGCTCGTAGGCCGCCTCGCAATCGGCCACGGTGGCGTCGTTCGGCATGTTGATCGTCTTCGAGATCGCGCCGGAGATGAAGCTCTGCGCCGCCGCCATCATCCGGATGTGGCTCTCGACCGAGAGCGCGCGGGTGCCGGTCTTGCCGCACGGGTTGGCGCAGTCGAAGACCGCGTAGTGCTCGGGCTTCAGGTGCGGTGCCCCCTCGATTGTCATCGTGCCGCAGACATGGGCGTTGGCCGCGTCGATCTGCACGCGGCTGAAGCCGAGGTGGCGCAGGAGGTCGAACGCCGGGTCGCGCAGCTTCTCGGTCGGGATGCCGAGGATGCCGGTGCAGAACTCCTCGCCGAGGGTCCACTGGTTGAACACGAAGCGGATGTCGAATGCGGTCGGCAGCGCCGCCTCGAGCTTCTCGATCTCGGCGCGGCCGAAGCCGTGGCCGACGAGCGCGGTCGGGTTGATCGCCGGAGCGCCCTCGAGCGTGCCGTGCCCGACGGCATAGGCGATGATCTCCTCGACCTCGGACGGCTTGTAGCCGAGGTTGACCAGCGCCCCTGGGACGGCGCGGTTGATGATCTTGAAGTAGCCGCCGCCGGCGAGCTTCTTGAACTTGACCAGCGCAAAGTCGGGCTCGATCCCGGTGGTGTCGCAGTCCATGACGAGGCCGATGGTGCCGGTCGGCGCGATCACCGTCACCTGGGCGTTGCGGAAGCCGTGCGCCTCGCCGCGCTCGAGCGCCTCGTCCCACAGCGCGTGGGCGAGGTTGACGAGCGCGGAGTCCGGGCAGCTCGCGTGGTCGAGCGCCACCGGCGGCACCGCGAGGCCCTCGTAGTCGGTGAGCAGGCCCTGCGCGGCGCGGCGGTGGTTGCGGATCACCCGCAGCATGTGGCCAGCGTTCTTGGCATAGCCTGGGAAGGCGCCGAGCTCGGCCGCCATCTCGGCCGAGGTCGCATAGGCTGCCCCGGTCATGATCGCCGACAGCGCGCCGCAGAGCGCCCGGCCTTCGGGGGAGTCGTAGCCGTAGCCCATGGTCATCAGCAGGCCGCCGATGTTGGCGTAGCCGAGCCCGAGGGTGCGGAAGCGATAGGAGAGCTCGGCGATGCGCTCGCTCGGGAACTGCGCCATCAGCACCGAGATCTCGAGCGTCACCGTCCAGAGCCGGGTGGCGTGGACATAGGCCTTGGCGTCGAACCGGCCACCCTTGAGGAAGGTCAGCAGGTTCATCGACGCGAGGTTGCAGGCGGTGTCGTCGAGGAACATGTACTCCGAGCACGGATTGCTCGCGCGGATCGGGCCGTCCTCGGGGCAGGTGTGCCAGGCGTTGATGGTGTCGTGGAACTGCACGCCCGGATCGGCGCAGGCCCAGGCGGCGTGACCGACCTTGGACCAGAGCGCGCGCGCCTTCACGGTCTTCGTCACCGTGCCGTCGGTGCGCCGGGTGAGCCGCCAGTCGGCATCGTCGCGCACGGCGGCGAGGAAGGCGTCGGTGACGCGCACCGAGTTGTTGGAGTTCTGCCCCGACACCGTCAGGTAGGCGTCCGAATCCCAGTCGGTGTCGTAGATCTTGAAGTCGACCTCGGTCGCGCCCTGCTCGGCCTCCTGCAGCACACGCTTCACGTAGGCCTCGGGCACGTGGCTCTTCTTGGCAGCGCGGATCGCCGCCTTGAGCGCGGGGTTGGCCTTGGGGTCGAAGGCGTCGGCCTCGGCGCCGTCCCAGGCGCGCGTCGCCTCGAGGATGGCGGTGAGCCTCTCGCGGTGGATCTTCGAGCCGGCGACGAGGGCTGCGACCTTCTGCTCCTCGACGACCTTCCAGGTGATGAAGTCCTCGATGTCGGGGTGATCCATGTCGCAGATCACCATCTTCGCTGCGCGCCGCGTGGTGCCGCCCGACTTGATCGCGCCGGCGGCGCGGTCGCCGATCTTGAGGAAGCTCATGAGGCCGGACGACTTGCCGCCGCCCGCCAGCCGCTCGTCCTCGGCGCGCAGGCTCGAGAAGTTCGTCCCTGTCCCCGAGCCGTACTTGAACAGCCGCGCCTCGCGGGTCCAGAGGTCCATGATGCCGCCCTCGTTCACGAGGTCGTCCTGCACGGACTGGATGAAGCAGGCGTGCGGTTGCGGGTGCTCGTAGGCCGAGGTCGAGCGGACGAGCTCGCCCGACTGGAAGTCGACGTAGGAGTGCCCCTGCCCGGGGCCGTCGATGCCGTAGGCCCAGTGCAGGCCGGTGTTGAACCACTGCGGCGAGTTCGGCGCCGCCATCTGCGCCGCCAGCATGAAGCGCATCTCGTCATAGAACGCGCGCGCGTCGGCCTCGGAGGAGAAGTAGCTGCCCTTCCAGCCCCAGTAGGTCCAGGCGCCTGCCAGCCGGTCGAACACCTGCCGCGCCGAGGTCTCACCGCCGAAGCGCTCGGCCTCGGGCAGCTTCGCCAGCGCCCCGGTGTCGGGGACCGACCGCCAGAGGAACTCAGGAACGCCCTTCTCGCGCACGCGCTTCAAGGCCGCGGGGATGCCGGCCTTGCGGAAATACTTCTGCGCAAGGACGTCGGAGGCCACCTGGCTCCAGCTCTCGGGCACCTCGAGGTCGTCGAGACGGAAGACGACCGAGCCATCGGGATTGCGGATCTCGGAGGCGGTGGTGCGGAAGGCGATGCTGCCGTAAGCTCCGGTTTCCTCGGTGGTGAAGCGGCGTTCGATCTTCATCGTCTTGGTCCCTGGCTCGTTGCTGCTCGCGCCTCTCGCTGGCGCCTACCAGATTTTGTGGCTCTGATCCGGCCGCGTACCAAGGGACGCCAACTCGCGGCGAGTCGCAACAGGTTTATCTGCGGGCGACGCAAGATATTGTGGTTGACAGGGTTCCAGACCGCTACAGCCGGTTAACCTCTCGGTAACGAACGATTCCCGTCCAGGAAGAGTTTCGGGCCGCTACCTGATCGCGGTCCGTTAGGAGGGATTACGACCGAAGCTCCGTCCGCAGGCCGGAGCGAGTCCCCGCCCGACAGGCATACGCATGCGTTCGCCGGGCCGTTCAGTCGAGCGCGGGACGCGCGAAGACGAAGGGGTGTCGTGCGTCAACGGCCGTGGTAATCCGTCTGCGTCCGACCCGGCGGATGCGTATGCGCATCCGCCGTCGGGGGGTCGGATGCGGCCGGATTTGTCCACGCCAAATCCGTCGACAACGGCGCCGTCGTGCCGGCTGCCCATCCCTAGAGCGCCAGCCACTGGCTCCGGTCGCGCGCGGTCCAGCGGACGTCGAGGTCGTAGCCGTCCTCGGTCGGGCGCTCGGCGCGCACGAGCTTGCGGTCGAAGAGCCAGGCGCGGCGGCGCCCGTCCGCGAAGGCGAGGTGCAGCGTCTCGTCCTCGGTCGGCTCGGCGAGGTCGTCGGCCATGGCGGCCAGGAGCGCGTCGACGCCCTGTCCGGTCAGCGCCGAGATCGGCACCACCTTCGGATCGCGCGCCGCCACCTGCGAGAGCGTCTCCGCCGTCTCGGCGTCGAGCAGATCGACCTTGTTCCAGACCTCGCGCAGCGGCGCTTCCGCGCCGACGCCGAGGCTGGCGAGCGTCGCGCGCACGCTCTCGGCCTGCACTTCGGTCTCGGCATGCGCGACATCGCGGACGTGCAGGATCAGGTCGGCCTCGAGCACCTCCTCGAGCGTGGCGCGGAAGGCGGCGACGAGCTGGGTCGGCAGGTCCGAGATGAAGCCGACGGTGTCGGAGAGGATCGCGCGGCGTCCGTTCGGCAGGGTGATCGCGCGCATCGTCGGGTCGAGCGTGGCGAAGAGCATGTCCTTCGCCAGCACGCCGGAGCCGGTCAGCCGGTTGAAGAGCGTCGACTTGCCGGCGTTGGTGTAGCCGACCAGCGCCACAACCGGATAGGGCACCCGCTGCCGGGCGCGCCGGTGCTGCCCCCGCGTGCGGACGACGCGGCGCAGCGCCTCCTTGATGCGCTGGATGCGCTCGTCGAGGGCGCGGCGATCGGCCTCGATCTGGGTCTCGCCGGGGCCGCCGAGAAAGCCGAAGCCGCCGCGCTGGCGCTCGAGGTGGGTCCAGGAGCGCACCAGCCGCGACTTCTGGTAGCTCAAGTGGGCGAGCTCGACCTGCAGCACGCCCTCGCGGGTCTGGGCGCGGTCGCCGAAGATCTCCAGGATGAGGCCGGTGCGGTCGAGGACCTTGGCCTTCCACGCCTTCTCGAGGTTGCGCTGCTGCACCGGCGACAGCGGGCCGTCGATGATGACGAGCCCGACCTCGCGGTCGGCGATGAGCGCGGCGAGCTCGTCGAGCTTGCCGCGGCCGAAGAGAAAGCCCGCGCGCGCCTTCGGCAGCGGCACGACCTCGGCGCCGACGACCGCGAGCTCGAGCGCTTCGGCGAGGCTCACCGCCTCGTCGAGCGCGTCCTTCGGGTCGCGCGGGCCGGACCTCGACCGCATGGGATGCAGGACGAGCGCCCGCATCGGAACACTGGGATCAGTGATCTTCGGCCTCGTAGAGCGTGATCGGCTGCGACGGCATCACCGTCGAGATCGCGTGCTTGTAGACGAGCTGGCTCTGGCCGTCGCGGCGCAGCAGCACGCAGAAGTTGTCGAACCAGGTAATCACGCCCTGCAGCTTCACGCCGTTCATCAGGAAGATCGTGACCGGTACCTTGGACTTGCGGACGTTGTTGAGAAAGGCGTCCTGCAGGTTCTGTTTCTCGGCAGCCATTTTTCTCCGCCTTAAGTTGTATGAGGGCGCCCCGCGGGGCTGCCCTTGTTGTTGTTGTGCGTGGCAGTATGGGAGTCTGCGGCCGGCATTTCCAGAGCGCGCCGGCAGAATTCGCCTCGCGGGGCGGGGCCGTTGCAGTCTTGCCGCAGGGCGGTGCGACTGGCTCGGATTCGACGAGAGCCAAGGTGCTCGGCCACGCACCCGGCCTCCACGCGGAGGACGTGTTCTTCGTGTAGCTATTGCCGCCAGTAGACCGGATTGAACAGCGCGACGACGACCAGCGGCTCCATGCGGCCGGCGGTCATGGCGGCGGCGAGGATGGCGAGCGCGGCGTCGGGCAGCGAGGCGTAGCTCGCCTCGCCGCCGAAGGCGTGCAGCGCCGGCCCGCAGGTCGTCAGCGCCGCGACGGCGAGCGCGATGCTCTCCTGAAAGCTGAGGCCTGTGGCCGCGAGCGCCGCCATGGTCAGCGCCAGCGCGATCAGGAACAGCATGAGGAAGACGAAGGCGATGCGCGCGCCGCGGCGCGAGATCAGCTGGTCGCCCTGTCCGCGGCGGCCGAGGCCGCTCGGATGGATGAGCCGGTCCATCTCGCGCAGGCCGAGCCGGTAGAGCGCGTAGATCCGCAGGAGCTTCACGCCGCCGGCGGTGGTGGCGACCCCGCCGCCGATCACCGCGACGGCGAGCAGCATGGCGCCGGGGCTCGGCAGGTTCGACCAGAGCTGCATGGTGCGCCAGTCGCTGCTCTGAAAGCCGGTGGTGGTGAGGAAGGAGAGCACGGTGAACAGGCTGCCCCAGATCGCCCGGAGCGCCGCCGCGAGGTTGTCCTGCCGATCGATCTCGGCGGCGCCGACGAAGCTGCGCAGGAAGAGCACGCAGGTGACACCGAGCACGCAGATCAGCATGAGCTGGATCTCGGGGTCGGAAAGCCGCGGGCCGCGTCGGCGCGACAGGAGCCCGAGCACGCGGTGCGACACCGCCGGCAGCAGGAAGGCGGCGATGAGCATCTCGCCGGGCACTCCCGAGACCGCGGCCCCGAGCCCGCCGATGGGCGAGATGCCGCTGGTCGAGAGCGTCCCCATCGCGTGGCAGACCGCGATGAACGGCCGGTCGCCGGCGGCGATCAGCCCGAGCGCCAGCGCCCCGGTGAAGCCCGCGTAGAGCGGTGCGATGTGCCGGAAGACCCGGGCGACGCGCAGCCGCGCCTCCTCGATGGTGCCGGTGCGCTGGCGCTCGCGGCCGTTGGCCGTGCCGATCTCGAAGCCGCCGAGGTTCAGCGGCGCAAGGACGCCGAAGGCGGTGACGAGCACCATGAGCCCGCCGAGCCAGCCGATCAGCGCCCGCCAGAGGTGCAGCGGCTCGGCCAGCGCGAGCGGCCGGTCGAAGACGGTGGCGCCGGTGGTCGTCAGGCACGACAGCATCTCGAAGTAGGCGCGGAAGAAGCCTACCCCCGGGACCGAGGCGGCGAGCGGCGCCGCCAGCATCAGCGGCAGCCCGAGATAGGCGACGAGCAGCGTCGAGAGCAGGTAGCGCCCGGGCAGCCGCGGCCGGCGGTTCATCGTCGCGAGCCCGACGAGGACGGCGAGAAGCGCGAAGACCAGCGCATGGTCGAGAAAGGCGCGCGCGATCTGCCAGTGCCCGATCCGGACCGCCTGCGCGGCGGGCGCGAGCATGGCGAGCGACGCGATCAGCGCGGCGACGACGATGGTCGGGAACTCGCGGAGGAGCGCCATCGGTCAGAAGAAGTCGAGGCCGACCTGGAACAGCCGCTCCACGTCGGCCACCGCGCGCCGCATCGCGAAGATCGTCAGCACGTCGCCCTCGGCGAGCCGGGTGTCGCCGCGCGGCACCACGAGCTTGCCGCCCTGCTGGATCAGCCCGATCAGCGCCGCGTCGGGAAGCTCGGCATCGCGCACGGTGCGGCCGGCGAGCGCCGAGGTGCCGAGCACCTGCGCCTCGATCAGCTCGGCCTCGCCATCGCCGATGGAGTAGACCGCGCGGATCCGCCCGTGGCGCACGTAGCGCAGGATCGAGCTGACCGTGGTCGCGCGCGGGTTGACGTAGGCGTCGATGCCCATCGGCGCGATGAGGCCGATGAGCGAGGCGTCGTTGACCAGCGCGACGACGAGCTTGGCACCCTCGGTCTTGGCGCGCACGCAGGCGAGGATGTTGGTCTTGTCGTCGTCGGTCAGCGCCAGCACCGCATCGACCGCGCTGATGTTGGCCTCCTCGAGCAGGTCGACGTCGAGCGCGTCGCCGTTGAGCACGACCGTGCGGTTGAGCGCGTCCGCCGCCACCTCGGCGCGCTCGCGGCTCTTCTCGATGATCTTCAGCCGGACCCGCCGGCCATCGGCCTCGAGCGCGCTGGCGACATGCAGGCCGATGTTGCCGGCGCCGAGGATCAGCACGCGCTCGACCTGGCGCTGGGTCTTGCCGAAGACCTCCATCACCCGCGGCAGATCCTCCGTGGCGGTCACCACATAGACCTGGTCGTCGGCATAGAGCTGGTCGGCCGGCTCGGGCACGAAGAGCCGCTCGCCGCGGCGGATGCCGACGACGACGACGCGGAGCGTCGAGAAGAGCTCGGAAAGCTGGCGCAGCGGCGTCATCAGCGCGGCGCAGCCGCTGTCCAGCGTGATGCCGACGAGCTGGACGCGGTTGTCGATGAAGCCTTCGATGTCGAAGGCGGCCGGTGCCGAGAGGCGCTGCATCACCGCGTCAGCGACCGCGAACTCGGGCGAGATCACCACGTCGATCGGCAGGTGGTCCTGCCGGTAGAGGTCGGAATAGATCGCGTCGAGATAGGCCGGCGCGCGCAGGCGGGCGATCTTGCGCGGCACCGCGAAGATCGAGTTCGCCACCTGGCAGACCACCATGTTGACTTCGTCCGATTGGGTGGCGGCGATGATCATGTCGGCGTCGCGGGCGCCGGCCTTCTCGAGCACGTCGGGGTGCGAGGCGAAGCCGGCGATGCCGTTGACGTCGTAGGCGTCGGTCAGGCGGCGGACGAGGCCGGCGTCGCGGTCGATGACGGTGACGTGGTTGGCATCCTCGCGGGCGAGGTGCCGGGCGATCTGGCCGCCCACCTGCCCGGCGCCGCAGATGATGATCTTCATGCAGCGTCCCGCGCTCGGCCCCGGGAACCCGGCCCGGACGCGGGATCTATATCGCCGGGCCCGGAAGGGTACAATGCGGGGATTGGGGATGCGCGGGGGCGCGGATCCGAGCGCGTCGCTGCCGTTCGAGCCACGACCGAAGCGGGGCTCCGCCCGCGAGTCCCGGTCCGACAGGCGAACGCATGCGTTCGCCGGGCCGGTTGCCCGGAGCGCAGGATGCGCGGAGGGCAAGAGGCGGTGTGTGTCGCCGACAGTAGTAATCCGTCCGCGTCCGCCCGGGCGGATGCGGACGGATTTGTCACGCGCCAAATCCGTCAAGAGCGTCGACGTAGCTCCGAATTGGCACTCGTCTACTCGTCGCGTGCACGAGCCCACCGGATTGCCGGAAAACCCCCCACCTACCCCACCCGATTATACCGCAGCACGATCTCGTAGCGGCTGTCGGGCCCCACGTACTCGCGGCGCTCGCGGTACTGGTTCGGCAGCTTCTCCAGCGGCGAGATGTTGACGGAGATGTCCTTGGTGGTGATCGCGGTCGACGCGGCCGGCAGCGGCAGGTTGGCGTTGGTGAGCGCCGCGAGGTCGAGCCGGGTGAACCCGATCGCGTCGACGATGAGCGGATCGGCCGGCGCCCACCCGGCGAGGAAGATGACCACCCCGAGGGTCAGCGCCGCGGCGATCGCGAGCAGGATCGGGTGTGCGAGCGCCAGAAGCAGCAGATCCTTGAGCCCGAGCGCCAGCGCCCCGGCGGCGCCGGCGGCGAAGACCGCCGTGGCGGCGATCTTCAGGTAGTGCCAGAACGCGGCGCTGAAGTCGTTGATCTGCTCGCGATAGGCGGTCTCGCTGTCGATCTCGAAGCCCATGATCGTCATCGCCACGCCGTCGATCGGGCCGGCGTTGGCGAAGAGCACCGCCGCCATGTCGCGCCGGTCGCCCGAATCCATCTCGAACTCCGGCGAATCGAACGCCTGCTCGTCGCCCAGCGCGAGGCCGGTGTCGGAGAGGGTGAGCGGATAGGCGCGTACCCGCACCCGCACCTCGTCCGAGCCGAGGAAGGCGGGCGAGGTCTCCTCGCGCGCGACGAGCTCCTCGCTCGCGATGGTGAAGAGCGCGCCGGCGGGCGGGACGACGGCGATGAACTCCTGGTTGGAAGTCAGCGGGTCGCCGAGGTTCGGGAAGCCCGAGACGTTCGGCATGACGATGGTGATGCCGTAGACGCCGGACGGCAGGTCGTCAGGCACCTTGAAGGTGATCTGGTCGTGCACGCGGCAATCGCGGATCGTCGCCACCTCGCCGTTCACCACCTCGGTGAGCGGGGTGTCGAGGTCGCCGAAGACGAAGGTATCGACCTCGCGCACGAGGCTGAGCGGCGCGCGCGCCTCGATGCGGACCTTGGCGTCGACGCTGATGAAGTTGACGCCCTTCAGCACGACCGAGGCGCCGGCCTCGACGTCGGGCACCCG
>JBDHSS010000053.1:0-13864 GCA_039808205.1 Paracoccaceae bacterium
CGCCACCGCATCGAGACCTCGTTCCTGCAGCGCATCGGCGGCCGGCGGCACTATCGCAAGATGCTGCCGCTGATGCCCTGGGCGCTGGAAGGCTTCGACCTCACGCCCTACGACCTCGTGGTGTCGAGCGAGGCGGGACCGGCCAAGGGCATCATCCCGCGCCCCGACGCGGTGCACGTCTGCTACTGTCATTCGCCGATGCGCTACATCTGGGATCTGGCGCCGGAATACGGCCGCGAGGCCGGGTGGCTCGCGCGCACCGCGCTCAGGCTCAGCGCGCCGCGGTTGCGCCAGTGGGACGTGACGACGGCGGCGCGCGTCGACCATTTCGTCGCCAACTCGCGCTTCGTCGCGCAGCGGATCGGCAAGTACTACCGCCGCGAGGCGACGGTGATCCATCCGCCGGTGGACGTCAGCCGGTTCGACGTCGCGCGCGAGGTCGGCGATGCCTACCTCTGCGCCGGGCAGGTCGTGCCCTACAAGCGCGTCGAGCTCGCGGTCGAGGCCTTCACGCGCATGCGCCGGCCGCTGGTGGTGATCGGCGACGGCGTCAGCGAGCGGCTGCGCGCAGCCGCCGGGCCGACGGTGCGGTTTCTCGGCGCGGTCGACGACGCGACGCTGGCGGATGCACTGGCCCGCTGCCGGGCGCTGGTCTTTCCCGGCGTCGAGGACTTCGGGATCGTGCCGCTGGAGGCGATGGCGTCGGGCCGGCCGGTGCTCGCCTATGGCCGCGGCGGCGCCACCGAGACCGTGGTGCCGGGGGTGACCGGGCTCCTCTTCGAGGAGCAGACCGTCGAAGGCCTGATCGGCGCGGTCGAGCGCTTCGAGGCGACGAGCGCGCGCTTCGACCCCGCGACGATCCGCGCCCACGCCGAGCGGTTCTCGCCGCAGCGCTTCGCGGCGGCGCTCCGGGACTTCATCCTGGCGCGCATGTCATCGGAGATCGCGCGGGCGGCGTGAGGGGCCCGAAGGCCGGGCGCCCGGAGCAGCTATCGGCGCCTCCGGCGGGAGTATTTTCGCCAAGAAGAAGCCGGGGCGCGTGCGCTTCGTGAGGGGGGGCTATTGCACGGCGCGAAGGCGGGAGCCGCGCAACAGGCCGCGCTCCTCGAGCACCGGGTAGGCGATCGAGGCGAGGAGCGAATTGATCTGCTTGAGGTCGCGGATGGTGTCGAGGTGGATGGTGCTGGTCTCGATGCTGCGCGCGGTGCCCTCGCTCAGCCGCTCGAAGTGACGGTCGCTCGATGCCCGCTCGAGGTCGCGCAGCCGCTCCTTCTCCTCGACGATCTGGCGCGCGGTCTCGAGGTCGCGCGACACCAGCACGTTGAAGGCGAGCCGCGCGGTGGCCAGCACGGCGGCGTGGATGCGGACGAGCTCGTCCCAGCCGTCCGGAGTGAACTGCAGCGCGTACTTCATCTTCTTGCGCACGTGGACGAGGAGGTTTCGCACGATGATGTCGCCGACCTGCTCGAGCTTGACGCAGGCGCCGAGCAGCTCCTGCGCGCGCAGCGCCTCGGCGGCGTCGAGCGGCTGCGCGGTGACGCGCGCGAGGTAGAGCTTGATCGCCGCGTGCTTGCGGTCGAGCCGGTCGTCGAGCTCGGCGAGGCTGCGAATGCGGTCCTCGTCCGGCGCCTCGTAGAGCCCGATCACCTGCTGCAGCATCGCGTCGACCAGCTCGCAGGTGCGCACCACCTCGCGCGTGGCGTTGGCGAGCGCCTGCCGCGGAACCGCGAGCACGCTCTCGTCGAGTGCGGAGACCTCGATCGGCGCGAGCGCCGCGGTGGCGTCCGGCGGCGTGGTCAGGCGCACGATCCGCTCGGAGAGCGCATAGGTCGCCTTCGAGAGCGGCACGCCGACGACGAGGATGACGAGATTGAAGAGCAGGTGCGCGTTCACCACCCGGCCGGCGCCATGGCTGCCGAGAAAGCCGAGCGCCGGGGCGAAGGCGGTGAAGGCGGCGAGGAGCGCCAGCGACCCTGCGCCGCGCATCAGGAGGTTGCCGACCGGAACGACCCGCGCCGCCGGCGCCATGCCGCGGGTGAGGATCGGCGCGATGACCGAGCTGCCGAGGTTGACGCCGAGGACGAGGACGACCGCGAGGTCGTCGGGAACGATGCCGCGCCCGGCGAGCGTCGCCAGCAGCAGGATGGAAGCGATCGACGAGTGGAAGAGCCAGGTCACCAGCGCCGCCAGCAGGTAGGCGGTCACCGGGTCGCTGGCGAAGGTGGCGACGACGGCCGGCGCCGCCCCGCTGTCACGGAGCGGCTCCGACGCCTCGCCGATCATCTGGAGCGACAGGAGCAGCAGGCCGATGCCGATGAGGATGCGGCCGACCTGCCGGTAGCTGCGCCGCTCGGTGACCATGAAGAGGCCGGTGCCGGCGATCAGCGCCACCGGCACGAGCAGCGACAAGTCGACGGTCAGCAGCTTGGCGACCAGCGCCGAACCGACCTCGGCCCCGCGAACCGCGAGCTGGCCGGTCAGGCCGCCGACAATCCCCGAGCCCGCGAACGACGAGATGAGCAGCGTCACCGCGGTCGAGCTCTGGAACGCGACCGCGAGCCCGCCGCCGACCAGGACCGCGAGCAGCGGGCTGTCCATGGTTCGCCGGAGGCGGAGGCGCAGCCGCTCGCCATAGGCGCGCTCGACCCCGGTGCGCACCATGCGCGTCGCGTAGAGCATCAGCGCGACCGCGCCCGCGAGGTGCAGGAGGACGACGGAGCCGGTCACCGCGCGGCTCTCGGGCAGGGTGCGCACCGGGGTTGGCGGTGAGTGGGACGGCCGATCTGCATCGTCGGATGGTTGCACCCGCGTGCAACGGTGACAACAGCCGTGTGACGCGCGGCCGGGCCCGATCGCCTAGATTTCATTGCAAGTGTCGCGGCTCGCGGCGCCCTGCCTCTCCGCACCCGTACAGGCAGGTCAGATGTCCGGAGCAAACGGGAACCCGGCGCAGCGTGCTCGAATGCGCACGGCCTTGCCACACGCCAGGACCGGCGGAACGGCGCGGCGTGCCATCATGGGATTGTCGCGCGGAGCACTGGTAGGCCCGGCAGGATTCGAACCTGCAACCTAAGCGTTATGAGCGCTCAGCTCTGACCGTTGAGCTACGGGCCCCCAGCGCTCGTGCTAGCCCGCGCCGCGGCGCGGCGTCAAGTCGGGCGCCGCAGCGACGGTTTCCTCGGGCCGCGACATGCGCTAGAGCGTCGCCCGGAGCCGCTGCGGGAGGAGAGGCGTTGAAGAACGGGCTGACCTATGGCGCCGCCGGCGTCGACATCGACGCAGGCAACGCGCTCGTCGATCGCATCCGGCCGGCGGCGGAGTCGACCGGGCGGCCCGGGGTGATGGCGGGCCTCGGCGGCTTCGGTGCGCTTTTCGACCTGCAGGCCGCCGGCTACCGCAACCCGGTGCTGGTGGCCGCCACCGACGGCGTCGGCACCAAGCTCCGCCTCGCCATCGACACCGGCCAGCTCGACGCCGTCGGCGTCGACCTCGTCGCCATGTGCGTGAACGACCTGGTCTGCCAGGGGGCCGAGCCGCTGTTTTTCCTCGACTATTTCGCCACCGGGCGGCTCGACGTCGACGCGGCCGCCGCAGTGATCGCCGGCATCGCCGACGGCTGCCGCGAGGCGGGCGCGGCGCTCGTCGGCGGCGAGACCGCCGAGATGCCCGGCATGTACGCGCGCGAGGACTTCGACCTCGCGGGCTTCGCGGTCGGCGCGATGGAGCGCGGCGCTCTCCTGCCCCGCGACGTGGCGGCCGGCGACGTGCTGATCGGGGTCGCCGCCTCGGGTGTGCATTCCAACGGCTTCAGCCTGGTGCGGCGGGTGGCGGAAGTCGCGGGGCTCGGCTGGGACGCGCCCGCGCCGTTCGGCGGCGGCACGCTCGGCGCGGCGTTGCTCGTGCCGACGCGCATCTACGTCCGCCCCGCACTCGCGGCGCTCGAGGCGGGCGGGCTGCACGGCCTCGCGCATATCACCGGCGGCGGGCTGACCGAGAACCTGCCGCGCATCCTGCCGGACGGCCTCGGCGCGGTGATCGATCTCGACCGCTGGCCGCTGCCCGCGGTCTTCGGCTGGCTGCGCGACGCCGGCGGCATCGCCGAGCCCGAGATGCTGAAGACGTTCAACTGCGGCATCGGCCTCGTCGCGGTGGCGGCACCCGATGCGGCCGAGACGGTCGCCGAGGTGTTCGCGGCCGGAGGCGCCGAGACCTGGCGGATCGGCGCGGTCGAGCCGGGGCACGGCGTCCGCTACACCGGCCGCCTCTGACGTGAGCCGCCGCCGCGTCGCGATCCTGATCTCGGGCGGTGGCTCGAACATGCTCGCCTTGGCGCGCGACATGGCCGATCCCGCGCACCCGGCCGAGGTGGCGCTCGTCCTCGCCAACCGGCCGGACGCGGCCGGGCTCGCGCGCGCCGCGGCGCTCGGGCTCGCGACAGCTGCAGTCGACCATCGCGGCTTCGGCGGCGATCGCACCGCCTTCGAGGCGGCGCTCGGGGTGCCCCTCGCCGAGAGCGGCGCCGAGTTCCTGTGTCTGGCGGGCTTCATGCGCGTGCTGACGCCGGGTTTCATCGACCGCTGGGCTGGCCGGATGCTCAACATCCACCCGTCGATCCTGCCGCTCTTCCCGGGCCTGCACACCCACGCGCGGTGCCTCGCGGCCGGGATGGCGGTGCACGGCTGCACGGTGCACGAGGTCACCTCCGACCTCGATTCCGGGCCCATCCTCGGCCAGGCCGTGCTGCCCGTCGCCGAGGACGACACGCCCGAGACGCTGGCCGCGCGGCTCCTGCCGCTCGAGCATCGCCTCTATCCGGCGGTGCTGCGCCGCTTTGCCGCCGGCGACCGGCGGCGGATCGCACTTCTCGCCGGCTGACGCCTCAGCCGCGGAACGCCGGGCGCTTCTCGAAGCGCAGCAGCGTGAAGAGCCCGAGCGGCGGCGCCGTACGCCGGTCGAGGAGCGCGAGCCGGGGACAGCCGAGCACGCGCTCGATCGGGAAATCCGAATGCCAGCCGATGCGGTCGGCGAACGGCGCCAGCGCCCGCTCGGCCGAGGCGATCGCGCCGCGATCGGCGGCGAAGTGGTTGAGGACCAGCACCTCGCCGCCAGTCCGGCAGACCCGCGCCATCTCCTCCATCACCCGCTCGGGCTCGGGCACCACCGAGACGAGATACATCGCGACGACGGTGTCGAAGCACTCGTCGGGGAAGTCGAGCTCGCGCGCATCCATCTGCCGCAGATCGACGACGTTCGAGAGCTTCTGCTCGGCGACCTTGCGGCGGGCCTTGCCGAGCATCTCGTCGGAATAATCGACGCCGGTCACCTTGAGCTGCGGGCGATAGCCGGGCAGCGACAGCCCGGTGCCGACGCCGACCTCGAGCAGCGCGCCGCTGCGGCGGTTGGCGTGACGCACCGCCCGCTTGCGGCCGACCTGGGTGATCTTGCCGAAAGTCGAATCGTAGATCGGCGCCCAGCGCCGGTACGAGCTGCGAACTGCCTCGATCTGCATGGACTCTCCTTCAGAAGTGCAACCGGCGCCGCCCGGACGCCGCCGAATAGATGAGCGACGCGACATAGGCCGCGTCGATCGCGATCATCAGCAGCCAGAACCGCGTGAGCATCAGCCCGACAACGAGCGCGCCCGCCACAAGGATCCAGCGCGATCCCGAGCGCGGAATGCGCAGCCCCTTCGGCGACAGCGTGCGCAGCCGGCTGACCATGAGGAGCGCCACCAGCCCGAGCCACGGCGCCACGAGCCACGGGATGCTCGCCGGCGAGACGATCCCGGCGAGACCGGCGAAGACCGGCAGGAGCGCGAGGAGCGCCCCCGCCGGCGCCGGGACGCCGGTGAAGTAGGCGCGCCCGACCAGCGGAATGCCGCGGTTGACGTTGAAGCGAGCGAGCCTGAGGCAGCAGCAGACCGCGAAGATCAGCGGGAAGATCCACGCGATGTTGGTGGCCCCGGCGAGCGCGGCCTGGTGGACGACGAGCGCCGGGGCGACGCCGAAGTTGACGAAGTCCGCGAGCGAGTCGAGTTCGGCGCCGAAGTCGCTCGCCGCGTCGAGCCGGCGCGCGATCAGCCCGTCGACGCCGTCGACCGCGGCGGCGAAGACGATGAGCGCGGCAGCACGATCGAAGGCGCCCTCGATCGCGAAGCGGATCGCGGTCAGCCCGGCACAGAGCCCGAGGATGGTGACGAGATTGGGCAGGAGGTGCAGGAGCGGCAGGTCGGCCGGGCGGCGGCGGGTCGGACGCATGGCGCTCACCGCTCCGCGCCGGCGCGCGCCGGCTCCTCCGAGGCGAGATCGGCGATCACCGTCTCGCCGGCGACCGCGCGCTGGCCGAGGCAGACGAGGGGCGCCACACCATGCGGCAGGTAGACGTCGAGCCGCGAGCCGAAGCGGATCATCCCGAAGCGCGCGCCGGTCGCCAGCCGGTCGCCCTCGCGCACGGTGCAGAGGATACGCCGCGCCACAAGCCCCGCGATCTGCACCACTGCGAGCGCGCGCCCGTCGTCGAGCCTGAGCGCCAGCGCGTTGCGCTCGTTGTCGTCGCTCGCCTTGTCGAGCGCGGCGTTCAGGAACTTCCCCGGCCGGTAGGCGACCGCGGTGACGACGCCCTCGACGGGCGTGCGGTTCACGTGGCAGTCGAAAACGTTCATGAAGACGCTGATCCGGGTGCGCGCCGCATCGCCGAGCCCGAGCTCCGCCGGCGGCACGGCGGGCGCGATCATCGACACCACGCCGTCGGCGGGGCTGACGACGAGGCCGGGCCGGGTCGGCGTCACCCGCGGCGGATCGCGGAAGAAGTAGTAGACCCAGACCGTCAGCGCGAGCGCCAGACAGCCGACCAGGGTGCCGGCGAGCCAGAACGCGACGGCGGTCACGACGAGCGCCAATCCGACGAAGCGTCGGCCTTCGGGGTGCATCGGCTTGATGACGCTCGACAAGAGGCTCGCGGCCATGGGGGCTTCCGTCAGGGACAGCGTTCATTCGCGGCTGCGGCATAGGCGATTGGGCGGCGCTGCACAATGCGAACCTGACCGCTCGCGCCGAAACGACGGTTCTTCTGTCGGAAGCGACAGAGTCGGGGCGACGGACGCCGCGGCTTTGCTCGACGTTCGCGGCGGCTCAGGCGCGCGCGATCTCCACCACCAGCCGCTGGCGATACGGCGCCTCCGGCGTCGCGATGATGCTCGGCCATTCCGGCTGGTGCAGCGAATCGGGGAAGTGCTGCGCCTCGAGGCAGAGCCCGGCGAAGCGGCCGTAGCTCTGCCCGTCGAGGCCGGGGGCGTCGATCGTCATCGCGAAGGCGTCGAAGACCTGGACGCCGGGTTCGTCGGTCCAGAGCTCGAGCCGCCGCCCGGTGCGCGGGCAGAGCACCCGCGCCGCAGGGCGCTTGCGGTCGCGGTCGGCGCGGAACACCAGGTTGGTGTCGAGCTTCACGTCGCCGATCTCGCGCTCGGTGGTGAAATCGTAGTCGGTGCCATCCACCGGGCGGATCTCGCCGGTGGGGATCAGGCTAGCGTCGACCGGGGTGTAGCGGTCGGCGTCGATCCAGAGCACGTGGTCCGAAACCGTGCCGCCGCCGCCGAGATTGTAGTAGGCGTGGTTGGCGAGGTTGATCGGCGTCGGCCGGTCGGGGTCGCCGGCCATCTCGCAGATCAGCCGCGGCCCCTCCAGGCGGAAGCTGACGACGAACTGAACCGCGCCGGGATAGCCCTCCTCGCCGTCGGGGCTCGCATAGGCGAGATAGGCGGTGCCCGTGCCGCTGTCGACCTCCATCTCCCAGATGCGCCGGCCGAGCCCGATCGCCCCGCCGTGCAGGTGGTGCGGCCCCTCGTTCGGCGTCAGCGCGAAGCTCTGACCGTCGAGCACGAAGCGGGAGAAGGCCGTGCGATTGGCCACCCGGCCGACCGTCGCCCCGTGCGAGCGCGCGTGGCGGAGATAACCCTCGAGCGTCGGGAAGCCGAGGATCATCGGCAGGCTGCCGCGCGGGCCGTCGACGCGCCAGTCGCGCAGGGTGCAGCCGTAGCTCAGGATCGACACCGCCGCCTCGCCGCTCTCGAGCGTCACCTCGTCGACGGCGCGGCCGTCGTCGGTGCGGCCGAACAGGCGCTTCTTCATCGGGGCATCCTTCCTCGCTCCTCGTGCCTCTTTGCCACGCGCGGCACGCCGGCGCCAAGCGCCGCTAGCGGAAGGCATCCTTCACCGCCGCGCCGGCGACGGCGAAGTCCATCCGCCCGGCGTGGCGCGCCTTGAGGAGCCCCATCACCTTGCCCATGTCGCGCACCGAGGCGGCGCCGGTCTCGGCGATCGCCGCCGCCACCGCCTTCTCGATCTCCGCCTTGCTCATCTGCTTCGGCAGGTAGCCGCGGATGATCTCGGCCTCGGCGCGCTCCTGGCCGGCAAGGTCGAGCCGCCCGCCCTCCTCGTAGGCCCTGGCGCTCTCCTCGCGCTGGCGGATCATCCGGCCGAGGATCGCGAGGATCTCGCCGTCCGGCACCCCCTCGGCGCTCTCGCCCCGCGCGGCGATGTCGCGGTCCTTGATCGCCGCGGAGATCAGCCGGAGCGTCGAGACCCGCTGCGCATCCCGCGCCTTGATCGCCGTCTTGAGATCGCTGGAGAATCGCTCGCGGATCATCATCTACCCCCCGGCAGCCCGCCACCCTTGCCGCGCCGCGCAGGTGCGCCGCTACTTCACGTCGATATGGTAGATCTGCCAGATCCACCAGTCGTCCGGCATGTCCTTCAGCTCCGGGCGGTCGGAGCGCGGGAAGACGATCTGGGTCGGGCCGAAGTTGCCGATGCCGAGCGGCTTGCCGTCGAGGTCGAGCGCGACCACCGCGCCCTTGCCGATCAGGTCGCCGAGCGGCACCTCGACGGCGTAGCCGTCCATCGCCTGCACCGTCACCGTCTGGCCTTCGGCGCCAGCGGCGGCGAGCACGTCCTTGAGCAGCGGGCCGGTGAACTCGGTCTCCGCCCCGCCCTTGGGGAAGTCGGCGTGCACCGTCTCCTGCGGCAGCTTCTCGAGGTCGCTGAGGTCGAACTCGCGCGCCTTCTCGAAGCTCACGTCGTTGAAGATGAAGAGCTTGTCGTAGGCGGGATCGACCGGCCCGCGATTGGGCTCGCTGACCGTTCCGGTCACGGTCAGAAGCACCGGTCCCCCGGCGAAGCCAGCCGGCGCGCCGAGGACGAGGACGAGGCCGGTGACGGCGGAAGCGGTGCGCAGGATGCGAAGCATGGATGGCCTTTCACAGCTCAGAGGTCGAGGCCGCCGCTCGCGCCCTCGGGCGGAATCGGGGGCACGTCGCCGTTGGGAGCGGCGGGTTCCCCCTTGATACCACAGGCCGCGAGCACCGAAAGGGCGACCAAAAGGACAAGGACCCGTTTCACGCGAGCGCCTCGCGCCAGCGCGCCACCTGCGCGCGCACCTGCGCCGGGGCGGTGCCGCCGTAGCTGGTCCGGCTCGCCACGGAGTTGTCGACGCCGAGCACGTCGAAGACCTCCGGCGAGATCCCCGGGTGCACCGCCTGCATCTCGGCCAGCGTCAGCTCGGGCAGGTCGACGCCCTTGTCCTCGGCGCGGCGCACCAGCGCGCCGGTCACGTGGTGCGCGTCGCGGAACGGCAGTCCGAGCCGGCGCACCAGCCAGTCGGCGAGGTCGGTCGCGGTCGAGAAGCCGGCGCCGGCGGCGGCGCGCAGCCGCTCCGTCTGCGGCTCCAGGTCGGCTACCATGCCGGTCATTGCCGCCAGCGCCAGCGCCAGGCTGTCGGCGGCGTCGAACACCTGCTGCTTGTCCTCCTGCATGTCCTTGGAATAGGCGAGCGGCAGCCCCTTCATTACGGTGAGGAGCGCGACCAGCGCCCCGGTGACCCGGCCGACCTTGGCGCGGATCAGCTCGGCCGCGTCGGGGTTCTTCTTCTGCGGCATGATCGAGGAGCCGGTGGAGAAGCGGTCGCTGAGGCGCACGAAGCGGAACTGCGCGCTCGACCAGATCACCAGCTCCTCGGCGAAGCGCGACAGATGCGTCGCCGAGATCGCCGCCGAGGCGAGGAACTCGAGCGCGAAGTCGCGGTCCGAGACCGCGTCGAGCGAGTTCGCCATCGGCCGCTCGAACCCCAGCGCCGCCGCAGTCATCTCCCGGTCGATCGGAAAGCTGGTGCCCGCCAGCGCGGCGGCCCCCAGCGGGCTCTCGTTCATCCGGGCGCGCGCGTCGCGGAACCGGCCGCGGTCGCGGTCGAGCATCTCGACGTAGGCGAGCATGTGATGGCCCCAGGTGACCGGCTGCGCCACCTGCAGGTGGGTGAAGCCCGGCATCACGCTGTCGGCGCCGCGCTCCGCCTGCTCGACCAGCGCCCGCATCAGCGCGGTCAGCCCCTCCACGGCGGCGTCGCACTGGCCGCGGACCCAGAGGCGGAAGTCGACCGCCACCTGATCGTTGCGCGAGCGGGCAGTGTGCAGACGCCCGGCGGCCGGGCCGATCAGCTCGCGCAGCCGCGACTCCACGTTCATGTGGATGTCCTCGAGCTCGCGCGAGAACGGAAAGTCGCCCGCCTCGATCTCTGACAACACCGTGAGCAGTCCTTCCCGGATCGCCGCGGCCTCGGTATCACTGACGATGCCGGTGGCGCCGAGCATGGCGGCATGGGCGCGGCTCGCGGCGATGTCCTCCGCCGCAAGCCGCCGGTCGAAGTCGATGGAGGCGTTGATCGCCTGCATCAGGGCATCCGGGCCGCTGTCGAAGCGACCGCCCCACATCGCATTGGAACCCGAGTTGTCGGCCATGTCGCTCCGCCTGCCCCGCCCGCTCCTGCGCCTGCCCTCCCTGGCGGCCGCCGCCCTCGTCTACCTCGCGCTCGCCGCGGCCGTAAACCCCGCCGCTGCGCAAGCCGGCGACGCCGGCGCGCAGGCGGGCCTCGACGCGCTGCGCGTCGGCGAGATGCGCGGGCTCGTCGTGCCGCCGGAGGCACAGCCGGCGCCGGACACCGCCTTCACCGCCGCCGACGGCCAGCCGACGACGCTCGCCGCGTCGAACGGCAAGGTGCGGCTGGTGAACTTCTGGGCGACCTGGTGCGCGCCGTGCCGGCAGGAGATGCCGTCGCTCGAGGCGCTGGCGCGCGAGCGGGGCGGCGCCGACCTGGCAGTGCTGACCATTGCCACCGGGCGCAACACCCCCGACGCCATCGAGCGCTTCCGCGCCGAGACCGGCATCTCGGCGCTGCCGAACGCGCTCGATCCCCGCGGCGACCTCGCGCGCGCGATGAGCGTCCCCGGACTGCCGGTCACCGTGCTCCTCGACCGCCAGGGCAACGAGGTGGCGCGCCTGCTCGGCGGCGCCGACTGGAACGGCCCGGAGGCGCGCGCGGTGCTCGACTACCTCGCGAGCCTGCCCGGATAAGCCGCTGCCGAGACGCTACTCCGCCGCCAGCCGCCGCTCCTCCGGCGTCTCGCCCTGCGCCTCGACGACGGCGATGGCGGTGAGATTGAGGAGGCCGCGCACCGTCACCGACTGCGAGGCGATGTGCATGGGCTTCGCCGCGCCGAGCAGGATCGGCCCCACGGGAACCGCGCTTCCCAGCACCTTGAGAAGGTTGAGGGAAATGTGCGCGGCGTCCGCGTTCGGCATCACGAAGAGGTTGGCGACGCCGGTCAGCGTCGAGTGCTCGTAGGCGCGCTTGCGCAAGCTCACGTCGAGCGCGGTGTCGGCGTGCATCTCGCCGTCGACCTCGAAGTCCGGCGAGCGCAGGCGCAGGATGTCCATCGCCTCGCGCATCTTGCGCGAGCTGGCGCTCTCGCGGTCGCCGAAATTCGCGTGGCTGACCAGCGCGGCGCGCGGCTGCACCCCCATGCGCAGCATGGTGGCGGCGGCGAGCTCGGTCAGGTCGGCGATCTCCTCGGCCGTGGGCTCGAGGTTCACGTAGGCGTCGGCGATGAAGAACGTGCCCTTGGGCATGACCAGCGCCGACAGCGTCGCCAGCGCGCGGGCGCCGGGCCGCAGCCCGATGATGCCCTCGACGCGGGCGAGGTGCTGGCCGAACCCGCCGTTGACGCCGCAGATCGCCGCATCCGCCTCGCCGCGATCGAGCATCAGGCAGGCGAGCACGGTTGGGTCGCTCCGAACCGCGCGCAGCGCCTCGCGCCGGTTGACGCCGGCACGCCCGGCGCGGCGGTGCAGCATGGCGGCGTAGCTCTCGAGGTCGATCTTCGCCGGGTCGACCACGTCGACGTCGCCGTCGGGCCCGAGCTTCAGGCGCAACTCGGCGGCGCGCCCGGCGATCGCCTCGGCGTTGCCGATGAGGATCGGCCGCGCGATCTTCAGCCCCACCGCCTGCGAGGCGGCGTGCAGCACGCGCTCGGTCTCGCCTTCGGCGAAGACCACGCGCTTCGGCGCCCGCGCTGCCTGATCGAAGACCGGCTTCATCAGGAGCCCCGAGCGGAACACGAACCCCTGCAGCCGCTCGCGATAGGCGTCCATGTCGGCGATCGGGCGGGTGGCGACGCCGGTGTCCATGGCGGCCTGCGCAACGATTGGCGCCACCTCGACGATGAGACGCGGGTCGAACGGCTTCGGGATGATGTAGTCGGGCCCGAAGCGCAGGCTGTCGGCGCCATAGGCGGCGAGCACCACGTCGGAGGCCTCGATCCGGGCCAGCCGCGCGATCGCCTCGGCGCAGGCGCGCTTCATCGCCTCGTTGATCTCGGTGGCGCCGCAGTCGAGCGCGCCACGGAAGATGAACGGGAAGCAGAGGACGTTGTTGACCTGGTTTGGATAGTCCGAGCGGCCGGTGGCGACGATGGCGTCGCTCCTGACCTCGTGCACCAGCTCGGGGCGGATCTCGGGGTCGGGGTTGGCCATGGCGAAGATGATCGGCCGCGCCGCCATCGATTTCACCATGTCCTGCGTCACCGAATCCTTCGCCGAGAGGCCGAGGAAGATGTCGGCCCCCTTCATGGCGTCGGCGAGCGTGCGCGCCTCGGTCTTCGCGGCATAGGCTCCCTTGTACTGGTCGAGGTCGGAGCGGCCGGCGTGGATGACGCCCTTGCGATCACAGACGAGGATGTTGTCCTTGGACGCCCCGAACGAGACGAGCAGGTCGAGGCAGGCGAGCGCCGCGGCGCCGGCGCCGTTGCAGGCGATCTTGACCGTGCCGATGTCGCGGCCGGTGACCTCGAGCGCGTTCAGGATGCCGGCGGCAGTGACGATCGCGGTGCCGTGCTGGTCGTCGTGAAACACCGGGATCTTCATCCGCGCCTTGAGCTTCTTCTCGATGTCGAAGCAGGCGGGGGCGGAAATGTCCTCGAGGTTGATGCCGCCGAACGTCGGCTCGAGGCGGGCGACGGCCTCGACGAACTCGTCGACCTTGGTCTCCTCGACCTCGAGGTCCATCACGTCGATGCCGGAGAACTTCTTGAACAGCGCGGCCTTGCCCTCCATGACCGGCTTCGAGGCGAGCGCACCGATGTTGCCGAGGCCGAGGACCGCCGTGCCGTTCGAGATCACCGCGACGAGGTTGGCGCGTCCGGTGTAGAGCGCCGCGGTCGCCGGATCCTCGGCGATGGCCTCGCAGGCATAGGCGACGCCGGGAGAATAGGCGAGCGCCAGGTCGCGCTGGGTCGCCATGGGCTTTGTCGGCAGGATCTGCAGCTTGCCGGCGGGCTCGACGGCGTGATAGGCGAGCGCTTCGCGCTTCAGGTCTTCCGACATAGCGTTTCCCCCTTCTCGTGTTCGTGCGGCGCGCCGCGAGATGGCCGCGGCGCGCCGTCGGGCTCAGTGCTTCTTCTTGGGTGGGATCAGGTCGGTGATCGTGCCCTCGAACATCTCGGCGGCGAAGTTGATCGTCTCCGAGAGCGTCGGGTGCGGGT
>JBDHSS010000054.1:0-13821 GCA_039808205.1 Paracoccaceae bacterium
GGCGCCCGCGGCGGCGCGGGTTCCCGGGCGTTGTCGCCGGCCCGCCGGTCGGCCGGCGGCGCCGCGGGCTCCCCGGAACCGCCGGTCTCGGCGGGAATCGGCAGCCCGCGCTTGCGGTTGAACTCGCGCCGCTGCGCCTCGTAGCTCTTCTTCGGTCTGACGATGCCCGCCATCGGCTAGTCCTCCAGCGCCACCAGCACGTCCGTCGCCAGCTCGTCGGCCTCGGCCATGGCGAGCTTGAAGTGCTTTGCCGAGATCCGGCTTGCGGGATCGGCCTCCTTCGCCCGAACCGTCAGGTGGAGCATGCCGTCGCGCTTCATGCTGGCGTAGGCGTCGCGGTCGCGCAGCCGGGTCGCGAGCATCGGGAAGACGTCGAGCCGGTCGATCTCGATCTGGCGGGACTTGTTCGGCGTGTGCGGGAGCTTGGTGACCAGGAGCGCCATGAGCGTGCCGGTCCCCTCCTCCTCGATCTGGTCGTGAACGAACTCCATGGTGTTGACGGCCTCGTCGATGTCGTAGGTGGTGATCGCGGTCGGAACGATGACCAGCGCCGAGTTGGCGACGACGATGCTGTTGATCTCGGACCCGCCGCCGTGGGTGTCGGCGAGCATGAACTCGACCCCCTGCCGCTCGGCCTCGACCACGGCCTTCTCGAAGCTGTCGAGATCGGCCGCGAAGTGGATCTGGCAGGCCTCGTCCCAGCGCCCGGCGTCCCTCGCATAGCGGCGCCACTGCGAGATCGGGGCGTTCTCGTCGCCCTCGAGAAGCGCGACCTTGCGGCCGCGGGCCAGCAGCGCCGAGCAGAGCGCGCTCAGCGCCGTGGTCTTCCCGGCGCCCCCCTTCAGCGAGACGAAACTGATCAGCTTCATTCGGTCGGTCTTCCGCTTCTGCTCACTTGCGCCATTGCCGGATTGCGACATTCCGGCGAAACGTCGGAACGTCGATACGGCAAAACGACATCAGCCGCACTGCGCAGTTAACCCCGCGAAAGCACGCGAGCGTCAAGGCGGTGATGCGCCGATGCGCATAAACGCCTGAGCGCTGTAGCGGAAAAGCGACACTTGTCGTACTACGGCAAAGCGCCAAAGCGCGATATGCGGCAATACGGTGAAACGGGAACACGGTGAGAACGGAATAACCGCGAAACATCGAAACATCACTCGATGCGAAACCGCAAAGCATGAGAACGGCGCTACGACAAAGCGCGACAGCGGCAATGCGTCAGAACGCCAATCCACCCGTACCACCTGCAAGAGGAAGGGGAGGGGGCCGAGCGGCGGTCCGAAACCCGATCGGGGCTGCCTTCCTGGGGCGCAGCGCCGAGCCCGGTCGGCGGCGGCTGCGGACCCGGAGAGGGCAGGGGGGTCGAACCGGCCCCAAGCCGCGCGATCGTGCTGCCCGTCATCGGCAGGCCGCTTGCGGGCGGCGGCCAGCGGCTGACACCGAAAGAACGCGAGGCCGAGAGGGGAGGGGATCGGCTCGGAGTGTCGGGAAGGAGATCGCCGAGATCAGTGCCCGGCCGGGTGGGCTGCCAGCCCGCCGAACCATCCATCCCCATCAAACACCTGAGATGGGGAAGGCCCGCGTCAGTGCGGCCGGGCGGCGGGGGTGAAGTGGCGCAGCATCGCCCGGACGAGCACGCCGAGATCGAGCGGCTTGGAGATGCGCGGGCTGTCGCGGAACTCGGCGGGAAACGAGCTGTCGAGATCGTAGCCGGTGATGAACACGAACGGCACGTGGCGGCCGGCGAGGTCGGCGGCGACCGGGAACGAGGTCTCGCCGCGCGACAGGTTGACGTCGAGGAGCGCCCCGTCGAGCGGCGTCGCGTGGGCGAGCGCGGTCGCCTCGCTGGCGCGCGCCGCGGGGCCCACGGTCTCGCAGCCGAGCTCGCGCAGGAACTCGTTCAACTCGTCGGCGAGCATGAACGTGTCCTCGACGATGAGGATGCGCAGCCCGCGAAGGCGGTCCAGGTCGGAGGCCATGTCGCCCTCGCTCTCAGGAATCCTCCGGTGGATCCAGCGGAAACTCCAGCACGCAGGAAAGCCCGTCCGCCTCGAAGGCGAGCGAGGCGCGGCCGGACAGCTCGTAGGACAAACTCCGCTCGATGAAGGTCGTTCCGAAGCCGCGCGCCTCGGGCGCCGGCAGCGGCTCGGCCAGCGTCTCGCGCCAGGCGAGCGACAGCCAGCGCCGCCCGTCCCGGCTCTCGACCGACCAGCCGACCGCGAGCCTGCCGTGGCGCGGCCCGAGCGCGCCGTACTGCGCCGCGTTGCTGGCGAGCTCGTAGAACACCATGCCGAGGATCGAGCTCGCCTTCGGGTCGACCACCACCGCCGGCCCGGCGATGGCGATCTCGTCCTCGGCCTTGCCGAGATAGGGGTCGAGGGTGACGCGCACGAGCTCCTCGAGCGGCACGCCGCGCCAGAGGTCGCGCGACAAAAGCTCGTGGGTGCGCGCCATCGCCTGCAGCCGCCCGACCAGCGCCGCCGTCGCCTCCTCCGCCGCCGCGGTCTCGCCGCCGGTCTTGCGCGCGAGCGCCGTGACCGTGGCGAGGATGTTCTTGGCGCGGTGCTGCAGCTCGTCCAGCAGCATCTGCTGGTGCACCTCGGCCTGGCGGCGCTCGGTGATGTCGACCATCGCCGCGATCGCGCCCGGCGGCTTGCCGCGCGCCGAGGCGAGCGGCGTCGCGGTGACGATGACGTCGATCGACTTGCCGTCCTCGCGGTGGAGCTCCGCCTCGAAGGCCGGCACCGGCTCGCGGGTGTGGGCGGCGCGCAGGAGCGGCTGCGAGGCGCGCGGCATCGTCACGCCGGCGGTGTGGAGCGGCAGCTCGGAGGACAGCATCCTGGGCGTCGGCGTCCCGTCGTCGCGGCCGAGGAGCCGCGCCGCCGCCCGGTTCAGCGCCGCCTGCTCCGGCGCGTCGCCCGACATGATGAAGACGCCGACCGGCACCAGGTCGAGCAGGGTCTCGAGGCTGACGACCCGGTCCTTCAGGCTGTCGGTCAGCTCCTGGATGCGCGCCTCGGCCTCGGTGATCCGGCTGATGTCGACGAAGGTGATGACGACGCCCGAGATCCGGTCGGCGACGGTGCGGTAGGGCAGGATGCGCATGGCGTAGCGCCGGCCGCTGTCGAGCCCCTCGACGGTGCGCTCGATGGGCGCGAGCCGGCGCAGCACCTGCTCGGCGTCGTCCTGCAGCGTGTCGGCCTTGAAGCGCGCGCGCAGGTGCCCGATCGGCCGGCCCTCGTCGCTCTCGACGAGGAAGAACAGCTCCTTGGCGGCGGGGGTGAACTTCTTCACGCAGAGGTCGCGGTCGAGGAACACCGTGGCGACCTGGGTGCTCTCGAGCAGGTTCTGGATGTCGCTGTTGGCGCGGCTCAGCTCCTCGACCCGCGCCGAGAGCTCGGCGTTCACCGTCTGCAGCTCCTCGTTCATCGAGGAGAGCTCCTCCTTCGAGGTCTCGAGCTCCTCGTTCGAGGACTGCAGCTCCTCGTTGATCGACGACAGCTCCTCGTTGGCCGACTTCAGCTCCTCGTTCGAGGATTCGAGCTCCTCGGTCGTGGTCTGCAGCCGCTCGGTCATCGTGCGCAGCTCGTGCTCCAGGTGCTGGACGGTGGTCGCCTCGCCGTCGTCGAGCGTCTGGTGCGGGAAGTCGTCGTCGGTCTGGAGGCCGCCGCGGTCGCGGAAGACGACGAGGAAGGTCGCGTCCTCCTTGCCGTCGCGGCGCAAGGGCTGCACCACGAGGTCGATCATCTGCCGGCCGCCGTTGGTGCCGACGCTGATCTCGTTCTGCAGCACGGTCTCGCCGCTGGCGGCGGCGCGGTGGATGGCGCCGCGCAGGTCGAGCCGGAGGCCCGGCCGCGCCATGCCGACGAGGTTGTTGTCGGGCGTGCCCGCGGGCAGCTCCAGGTACTTGCCGGTCTTGGCCGAGATGTGCAGCACGTCGCCGTTGGCGTTGACCACCGCATGCGCCGGCCCGAAGCGGTCGAGGAGCTGGCGCTCGGCCAGCCGCTGCAGGCTGCCGTCGGGCGGCTCCGGCCGCGGCCGCGCCGGCTGCGGCGTCAGCCGCGGCGCGTGGGTCGAGAGCGGGAACTCGGGCAGCCGCGAGCGCATCTCCGGCCGGCGGCGGAAGATGCGGTGCGCCTTGTCGACGGTGGTGAACAGCCGGGTGTGGCGGGTCACGTTCTCCGACGAGCCGAGGAACAGGTACCCCTCGCCGCGCAGCGCGTAGTTGAAGAGCGGGATCACCCGGTCCTGCAGCTCGCTCGTCATGTAGATGAGCAGGTTGCGGCAGGAGATGAGGTCGAGCTTGGAGAACGGCGGATCGCGCAGCAGGTCGTGGGTCGAGAACAGGATCGACTCGCGCAGCTCGCCGACGACGCGGAAGGTGCCGTCCTCGCGCACGAAGAAACGCTTGAGCCGGCGCTCGCTGACCTGCTCGGCGATCGAGGCCGGGTAGCGGCCGAGCCGGCCGACCTCGAGCCCGCGCTCGTCGATGTCGCTGGCGAAGATCTGGATCACCGGCCGCTTGCGCTCGGGCGACAGCCGCTCGTGCAGCAGCATCGCGATCGAGTAGGCCTCCTCGCCGGTCGAGCAGCCGGGCACCCAGACCCGGATCGCGGTGTCGGGGCCGACGTTCTCCATCAGGGGCGTGATGACCTCGCGGTCGAGCGCCTCGAAGGCGAGCGGGTCGCGGAAGAAGCTCGTGACCCCGATCAGGAGGTCGTGGAACAAAAGATCGATCTCGCGCGGCTCGGTCTTCAGCCGCTCGAGGTAGGCCTCGGGCGTCTCGCGCTGCAGCACCTGCATCCGCCGCTGGATGCGCCGGATGATCGTGCTGTCCTTGTACTCGCTGAAGTCGTGGCCGGTGCGCGCGCGCAGGAGCGCGCAGATCGCCGGCAGGTGGCTCGCCACCTCGCGGCGCAGGCCGTCGCCGTCCTTCCGGGGCGCGGTCTCGCGCAGGTGGCCGAAATAGTCGTGCAGCTTGCCCGCCATCTCCTCGGCGGGCAGCACGAAGTCGACGAGCCCGGTGGCCACGGCGCTGCGCATCATGCCGTCGTACTCGGCCGCCTCCTGCGCCAGCGCGAGGCCGCCGTGCTCCTTGATCGCGCGCAGGCCCTGCGTGCCGTCGCTGCCGGTGCCCGAGAGGATCACGCAGGCCGCGTTCTCGCCGCGGTCGGCCGCGAGCGAGGCGAGAAAGCCGTCGACCGGCCCGCGCGGGCCGACGCCGCTGCCGGGCCTGGCGGTCAGGAGGTGGCCGTCCTCGAGGGTGAGCGCCGCATCGGGCGGGATCACGTAGACGTGGCCGGGCTCGACCGCGGTCTCGCCGTCGACGACGTCGGTCGGCAGCGGGCTGAACCGGCCGACGATGTCGCCGAGCACGCTCTCGCGCCCGGGGGCGAGGTGCATGACGACGACGAAGGCGATGTTGCCGTCAGGCGGCGCCGACGAGAAGAAGCGCTTGAGCGCGGGAATGCCGCCGGCCGACGCCCCGATGCCGACGACCGGGAAGTCCCGCCGCTTCTCGCCGTCCTCGTGCCGCTTCGGCAAATCGGCTCTCCCGCGCTAGCTGCCGCCACTCTCTGCCTTCGCGCGGCCATCGTCAAAGTGTCCGATGCCGCCGAGGAGCATGCGGCGCACGAGCTCGGCGTCCTCGTCGTACTCCTTCGCCCGCGCCCGGAACGTCGCGGCGAGCGCCGGGCGGTCGTCGTGCTCGCGCTCGGCCATGCGCCGGGCGAGCTCGGCGCGCTGCTGGCGGGCGCGCAGGAGCTTCCAGAGGATCGCCTCCGCCTCGCCGGCCTGCGCCTCGAGCATGGTGTCGGCGGTAAAGGCGTGGCCGACGTGGCAGCGATAGCGCAGCATCGCCGGGTCGTCGATCTCCCAGAGCGGCCCCTGGCACTCCGGGCAGGTGAAGGGCGAAGGCGTTCCGAGCTTGTCCTCGCTGGTCATCGTCGCGCGCTCCTGGGCAGCGATGGCGGCCTCGAGCCGGACGTCCATCGGGATTTCCGGGGTCGGCCCCGGCGGCTCGGCGGCGCGCCGGACGAGCTCGGCAGCGATGCCGGCGAGCGGCAGGCAGGCGTCGACCGCCACATGGCGCAGCGCGCTGAGCGGCATCTCGGGAAAGTCCGCCTCGCGCGGCTCCTGCACGATCGCGACCCCGCCGCAACGCTTGATCGCCGCGAGCCCGGCGGTGCCGTCGTTGAGCGCGCCGGTCAGCACGACGCCGATGGCGCCGGCGCCGTACGAGGCCGCGGCCGAGCGGAACAGCGGGTCGACCGCCGGCCGGGCCAGGTTCTCGCGCGCGCCGCGGCGCAGCATCAGGTGGCCATCGTGGATGAGAAGGTGCCGGTCGGGCGGCGCCACGTAGATCGTGCCGGCCTCGAGCGCCTCGCCGTTCCCGGCGTGACGGGCCGGCAGCGCCCCGGCCGCGTCGAGAAGCTCGGGCAGGATGCTCTGCGCCCCCACGTGCAGCACCACCGCCACCGGCGCCGCGAGATCGGCCGGCAGCCGGCCGGCGAGCGCGCGCAGGGCCTCGACCCCTCCGGCGGATGCGCCGACGACGATCACCCTGCGATTGCGCTCCGGCATGGTCCCGCGATGACTCGGCATTGCCCCTTCATCCTCAACGCTGGGGGCAGGTTTCCGTTCCCCGGCCGAGGGCCGCTAGGACGGCTCCGGGGCCAGCGGCATCTCGATGGTGCAGATCAGGCCCTCCGGCGGGTACTCGAGGCGCACGGTCGCGCCGCAGTCGTGGGCGAGCGCGCGCTCGATCAGCACCGAGCCGAAGCCGCGCCGCTCGGGCGGCGTGACCGGCGGCCCCGCCGCCTCGGTCCAGACGAGCGGAGCGCGCCCGCCTCGATCCGCCAGGCGAGCGCGACGCGGCCGGCGGCGTTCGAGAGCGCGCCGTACTTCAGCGCGTTGGTGAAGAGCTCGTGCAGCGCCAGCGTCATCGCCACCGCCCGCTTCGGCGGCAAGAGCACCTCGGGCCCGGAGAGCGCCACCCGCGCCAGCCGCGCGTCGTCGGCGCGGAAGGCGTCGGCGACGAGCCGGGTGAGCGGCGCGCTGTCCCAGCTCTCCCGCGTCAGCAGGTCGTGCGCCGCGGCGAGCGCCGCGAGCCGGCCCTCGAACGCCTGGCCCGCCTCCGGCGCCTCGGCCCGCTTGAAGGTCTGGCGGGCGATCGCCTGCACCACCGCGAGGGTGTTCTTCACCCGGTGGCTCATCTCGGCGAGCAGGAGCTCGCGCTGCGCCGCGGCCTCCTCGCGCTCGGTGACGTCGATGTTGACGCCGATCATCCCGAGGAACTCGCCCCGTCGCGACAGCCGCGGCCGCGCCTCGGTCTCGAGCACCCGCCAGTCGCCCCGCGCCCGCCGGTAGCGCGCCCGGAGCCTGAAGGGCGTCCCGGCCCGCATCGCCGCGGCGAGCGTCGCCTGCATCGCCTCGCGATCGTCCGGATGCACCGTCTCGCGCCAGTCGAAGCCGTCCCAGGCGGCTGGGTCGTCGGGCACCCCCCAGAACTCGCGGAGCGCGCGGTTGAGGTGCAGGCAGTTGCCGGCGGCGTCCCCCATCCAGATCATCACCGGCGCGAGCTCCGACAGAAGCCCGAGCCGCGCCTCGGAGTCGCGTAGCTCCTCCTCGGCCCGCTCGCGCTCGCGCTCGCTCCTCGCCCGCTGGATGCTGAAGCCGACCTGGCGGGCGATCGTGGTCGCGAGATCGACCTCGTGCCGGGAGAAGGCGTGCGGCTCCGGGTGGTAGAGCATGAACTTGCCGGCGACCGTGCCCTGCACCACGATCGGGATGAAGCCGAGGCCGCGGATGCCCTCGTCGCGGATCGCCGCCTTGACCCATTCGGGCTCGGCGCTGTCGAGGATGTCGGGCACCAGGATCGGCGCGGGGTCGCGGGCGTCGGGCCGCCACGGCGAATGCCCGGCGAGCGCGCGCCGGTAGCCCTCGGAGAGCCCGCGCCAGGCGACGAACTGCATCACGCCGTGGTCGTCGAACAGCAGGATCGACGCCTGCCGGCAGCCGAGGGTATCGGCGATCGCGTCGAGCGCCGCGTCATACACGTCCTCGAGCGAGCCCGCCCGGTACAGCCGATCGGTGAGCGAGTAGAGGGCGCGAAGCTCGCCGGCCTCGGAGGTCCCGAGCACGCGTGCCGACGCACCGGACCCTGGCGGCTGCATGAGCGGATCTCGATCCTCACCTCGGAACGGGCTGGGGCGAAACCTCTCGCGGACCGGGAAGGAAAGCAAGTCGGCCGTTCAGGCGCGAGCGCGCGCCGCCGGGCCGGGGACTCGCGGGGCAGGGGCCCCGCTTCGGTCGGGGTGCCTGATCCCCCCTGCGCCGGGCGATTGTGCCGGCCAAGGCGAGGCCGGCCGGAACGCCGCGGCGGGGAAGGGGGTTCGACAGGGAGACCCACGCCATCGAAAGAGGACGCCCCCCATGCACCCCAAGACGCTGGCGCTCTGCGCCGTCATCCTGTGCGCCGGCCCGCCGCTCGCGCACGCGCAGGCGGTCACCGACCCCGCCGCCTTCGCCCAGGCCGCCGGCTCGGCGAACATGTTCGAGGTCGAGTCGAGCCAGCTCGCGCTCGACAAGGCGAGCCGGGACGACGTGAAGGCCTTCGCCCGGCAGATGATCGCCGACCACACCGCCGCCGGCGAGAAGATGAAGGCCGCGGCGGCGGAGGACGGCGTCACGCCGCCGACGGCGATGGCCGCGAAGGACCAGGCGACGCTCGAGACGTTGCAAGGGACGGACGGCAAGGCCTTCGACACCGCCTATCTCGACGCCCAGGCCACCGGCCACGACGAGGCGGTCGCGCTCTTCCAGTCGTTCTCGAAGAGCGGAAAGGACAGCGCGCTCAAGACCTTCGCCGCCGCGACGCTGCCGACGCTCGAGGCGCACCAGACCGCGGTGCACGCGCTCGCGGCCAAGGACTGAGGACCGCGCCATGGCCGAGGGCAAGCCCGACACGGCGGCGAGCCGGCGCTCGCGGGACGACCACCCCGGCCCGCGGCGCAAGGGCCGCGCCGCCCTCGCCATCGCGGTGATCCTCGTGGTGACGATCGTCGTCATCTTCGTCGCGCGGAACCTCGAGCACGCCAAGGAGCTTGAGAACAGCCCGGCTCCGCCGCCCTCGCCGACGGCGGGGCAGAACGGGTGACGCGCAATCGACGCCGCCCGCGTGCCCGCCGTTCCGGGCCCGGCCGCGAACCTCAGTCGCCCGGCCGCGAAGCCGGCCGCGGCGCCAGCAGCACCGCGGCGTTCGCGGGGAGCACGAACGGCCGGAGCGGGTCGAGCGGCGCGACCCCGCCGCCACCATAGGCCGGGCGCTCGCTCGACCACTCGAGCCGCCAGGCGAAGCCCGCCGGCGGCGCGAACAGCGGGTCGGGAACGCTGCCGAGCGCCAGGTCGCGCCCGAGATTGACCAGGAGCAGCCGCTCCCCGGCCGCATCGCCGGCGAAGAAGCGCAACAGGAACGCCTCCGGGCCGATGACGCCTCCATCCGCCGGCGCCGCCGGCGCCGCGAAGCAAGGGACGGTGCGGCGCAGGCGGATGAGGTCGCGGTGCAGCGCCAGCACGGCCGCGTTGGTCTCGGCCTCGCACCAGTCGAGCCGGCACCGGCGGAAGGTCTCGGGGTCGGCAGGCGGTGGCAGGCGCGCGATGCTCTCGGGGTCGGTGAGGCTCGGGAACTGGGCGAGGAACTCGACCCGGCCCTCGGCGACCGGCCGCTCCAGGTCGGCGCCGAGGTCGGCGAAGTAGAGGAACGGCGTCGAGGCGCCGAACTCCTGGCCCTGGAACAGCATCGGCGTCTGCGGTGCCAGCAGCAGGAGCGCGGTCAGCGCCCGGACCCGCGCCGGCGCGGCGACCCCCGTGAGGCGCGTGCCGGCCACCGAGTTGGCGATCTGGTCGTGGTTCTGCAGGAAGGCGATGAAGGCGCGCGCCGGCAGGTCGCGCGCCGGCCGGCCGCGCGGCGCATCCTGCCAGTCGTAGCGCTGGCCCTGGAACAGGAAGCCGTGGCGTGCGGCGGCGACGAGCTCCTGCGGCGTGCCGGCATAGTCGTGGCAGTAGGCCTCGCGCCGCCCGGTCAGCGCGACGCGCGCGCTGTGGTGGAAGTCGTCGTTCCAGAGCGCGTCGAGCCCGATCCCGCCCGCGATGCCGCTCCTTGGGCTGCCCGCTCCGGCCGGCCGCAGCAGCCGCGCGTCCTGCGGCTCGTTCTCGCCGACGAGGAGCACCCGCCGGTCGGTCGCCGCGCGCGCCTCGCGGACGATCCGCGCCAGGATGTGCTCGGGCGAGGCGTCGCAGATCGCCTGCGTCGCGTCGATCCGCAGGCCGTCGAGGTGGAACTCGGCGATCCAGTAGGCGGCGTTCCCGGCCACGTAGTCGCGGACCGGCTCCGCCTCGCTTCCCTCGAAGTTCAGCGCCGCGCCCCAGTCGTTGGCGTAGCGGTCGGTGAACCAGTGCTCGCTCACCTCGGCAAAGCGGTTGCCGACGCCGAAGTGGTTGTAGACGACATCGAGGATCACCGCGAGCCCGGCGCGGTGCGCGGCGTCGACGAAGGCGCGCAAATCGTCCGGCGTGCCGTAGAGCCGGGTCGGGGCATAGGGCAGGGCGCCGTCGTAGCCCCAGCCGAAGCCGCCGCGGAACTCGGCGATCGGCAGCATCTCGATGACGCTGACGCCGAGGTCCGCCAGGTGCGGCAGCCGCGCCGCCGCCGCCGCCCAGGTGCCTTCCGGGGTGAAGGTGCCGACGTGAAGCTCGTAGAGCACGGCGCCGTCGGCCGCGGGCCCCGGCCAGTCGCCATCCTGCCAGACGTGGCGGCTCGGACCGACGAGCACCGACCAGCCCTCGGGCCCGCCCGCCTGCTGCCGGCTGGCGGGATCGGCGAGCCGCGGCCCGTCGTCCACGCGAAAGCCGTAGCGACAGCCGGGCCCGAGGCCCGGCAGCTCCAGGCCGAACCAGCCGTCGCCCCGCGCCTGCATCGCGTGCTCGCCGCCGCCGTCGACCACCAGCCGCACCGCGGCCCGGCCGCGCGCCCAGATCCGGAACTCCGCCCCGCCGTCGAGCAGGCGGGGTCCGTGCGCAGGGCGCGGCACGCCTGCGCGCGCGGCTTGGGGCGGGGCATCCATGGGCGTTCTCCGAGACCTCTGCCGCCAACGCCGGCTCGGCCGGGATCGATCCCGACAAGGGCCGCAAGCGCGCTTCGGACGGGGTGGCTGAAAGGACCGAGCCAGCGGTGAGATGACGAAAGCGGCCGCGGCCACCCGCACCGCCGCAGCATCCGCCGATAAGTTGCATTATGATGATATTGGCGGCGTGGGCCGCAGGCCGCGTCCCCCGTCAACCCTTCGCCGGCCCGGGATCCGGTGCATGGCATGTGCATGCGATGTGCATGCGATGTGCATGGAGTGTACGAGCCGGATCGGACGTCGCGGCCCCTTGGTCAACCCTCGGCAATCCGACGGAACTCGTCCGCCAGCGCCAGCTCGAGCGCCATGCCCGCGGTCTCGACCGCGCCCGGATCCTCCTGCCCGTCCTGCAGCGTCGAGCGCTCCGCGAGCAGCTCCCGGATGCGGTCCCCGGCCGGCGTCCCGGTGAGCGCGCTCACCATCAGCTGCAGGATCCGCCGGTGGGCGAGAAGCCGCCCCTCGAGGTCGTCCGGAGCCATGAGAAAGCCTCCTAAGTTCCTGAAAGTACGACAAGAATAAGGACAAGCGCAACGACCGCGCACGCCCCGGCCAGCCACGCGCCCCGCCACGACCGCCACGACGCCGCCGCCGGCGGCGGCAGGATCCGGGTCGCCGCGAGGTCGATCTCGCGCCGGGTCGGTGGCGTTCCGGCCGCCTCGGCGTCGGTCCCGAGCGGTGCGGCGGCGGGATCGCTGCCTGCCACCTTGTCGCCGGTCAGCCCGCGATCGATCGCCTCGCGCAGCGCATCGACGGTCTCCGGCGGCTCCGGCCGTGCCATGGCACTCCTCCCCATCCTTTCCGAAACCCCCAGCCCTCCGAAAAGCTCCCGCCGCCCCTGCCGCCCCTTGGGTCTTTTCCCCGCCAGCCGCGTTGAGCGGTCTGCCCCGGGAGACGGATGGAGGCATCCCATGCAGATCAGACTCTTCGCCAAGGGCTCGGAGCCGCCGCCGAGTGCCGCCGGCGTGCTCGAGGACATCGAGAGCGCGGTCCTGCCCGCGGTCGGCGACGTGGTGCAGATGGAGGGCAAGAACGGCGAGGTCGTCCGCCGCTACCGGATCACCGCACGGCTCTTCCGCAGCCCGCTGACCGGCGAGACGACCACGCTCGCGCTCGAGGCGGAGCCCCTCGACCCGCCGGATCCGGGCGCAGCCTGAGGCAGCCGCATGGCCCCCGCGCCTCCCGACCCCGCCCCGGAACCGACGCTGCCGCCGCCGGTCGAGCGGACGGTGCGCGCGATCATGGAGCGGCGCGCGCGCGAGCTGCAGGCCGCCGCAGCCAGCGAGCGCCTCGCCGCCACCGTCGCCCGCTTTCTCGGCAGCATGTGGTCGATCGCCACCCACGCCGCCATCTTCGGCGCCTGGCTCGTGGCCAACCTCGGCCTGGTGCCGGGCCTCACGCCCTGGGATCCGACCTTCGTCGTGCTCGGCATGATCGCCTCGGTCGAGGCGATCTTCCTGACCACCTTCGTGCTCATCAACCAGAACCGCCTCGCCCGCATCGACGACGAGCGGAGCGAGCTCGCCCTGCAGATCGCGCTCCTCACCGAGAAGGAGACCTCGACCCTGGTGGAGCTGACCGCGCGCCTGGCCGAGCGGCTGGAGGTGCCGGTGACCGGCACCGGCGAGGACGTCGAGCAGCTGATCGTCGCCACCGAGCCGAGCGCCGTCCTCGACGAGATCCGCCGGCTCAAGCCCGATTCCCTGTAGCAGCCCCGTCCCATCCTTCTTCTTGGCCAAGAGGGGGCTGAAGGCCCTTTGTCCCGGCGGCGGAACGAAGCCCGGGCTCCGGCGATTTTCACGGGAGAGCAGGAGCCCGCCCGCATGAGCCCGAAGCCGATCGACCGCGCCCTCAGGGACGCCGCCCCGCCGCCCTGGCAGCCCGAGTTCAGCTGGCTTCTCGACACCCTCGCCGTCGGCGGCAGCTTCCCGCGCGGCGTCGCCGAGCGGCTCGCCCGCGACTGCGGCATCGCGGCTGTCATCGACGTGCGCATCGAGGCGAGCGACCATCCCGAGGAGCTCGCCGCCTCGGGTCTCGCCTTCCTGCGGCTGCCGACCGAGGACGCCTGCGCGGTCAGCCAGGAGATGCTCGACGAGGGCGTGGGCTTCGCCCGTGCCGCCGCCGGCCGGCGGCTTCTCATCCACTGCCAGCACGGCATCGGCCGCTCGGCGCTGGTTGCGCTCTGCGTGCTCGTCGACCGCGGCCACGCGCCGATGGACGCGCTCCGCCTCGCCAAGGACGCGCGCGAGAAGATCTCGCCCGCGCCGTGCCAGTTCGAGGCCTGGGCCGAGTGGATCGCCCGCCGCGCGCCGCACCAGCGCCCGCCGAGCTTCGAGGACTACGCCCGGATCGCTTACCGCCACCTGCACGGGCCGTCCTGAGATGCTTGTCTACGGCGATCGCTGGCGCTCCGCCGCGCCGACGGCACTCCTCGCCGAGCTCGAGCACCGCCTCGCCGCGGCCGGCGCCGACGTCGACCGGCTGACCGCGGCGCTGATCCTCGCCGGCGAGCTCGCCCAGGGCGTCGCCGATGCCGAGGCCGAGGCGGCCGGCCCCGACGAATTCGCCGACGACCTCGGCCCCGGCCACGCGGCGACCCTCGCGCTCGCCACGACGGTCGCCGCCCACCTCCTCGCCG